>CAZGUL010000342.1:0-3639 GCA_964529055.1 uncultured Spirochaetaceae bacterium | reverse complement strand
GAAACTTTTTGCTCAGGACATAGCCATCCAGGTCGACTATGTGATTCGTGAGGAAGGTGTACTTCTGGACTTCCCAGATTCTTTTGTCGTAGTTGGAGGAAACGGGATTCTCCTGGGCGTCCACGACCCCGGTCTGCAGGGCTGCGAAAACCTCCGGGGAGGGAATGGGAGTCGGAAGGGCGCCGAAAGCCTTCCACACATGTATCCAGTCCGGGTTTTCCGGAAGGCGGATCTTCAGTCCCTTGAGGTCCTCGACGCCGCGGACCATCCTGTTGCTGGTCAGCTGGCGGTTGCCCCGGAAATATTCCCCGGCCCAGACCAGGCCGTTAGCCTGGAATATTCTGTCGATTTCCTTTCCGATCCGCCCGCTGATCGTCTTCTCGATCTGCCGGGGGGAGGAAAAGAGGTAGGGCACTCCCCAGGGAATGACTTTCGTCAAATAAGCGCCTTTCGTGGCCCAGCCCTCGATGCACATGTGGACGGTCCCCAGCTTCGCCTGTTCGACCAGTTCCCTTTCGCCGCCCATGGTGCCTCCGAAAAACACGGCGACCTTCACCTTGTCCGTCCGGGCCGCCATGAGTTCCTGGAATTTGAACAGGCCGTCCACGGACGGCGTGCCCTTTTTACTGTGGAAAGTGGCCACCGCCATTTCGACGGATTTGGCGGAAGCCTCTTTCTGCCCGGCCGCATACCCGCCCACGGTCAGGAATACGAGAAAAACCGCGAGCAGGACTGTGTTCCGATTCTTCATGTGAACCTCCCTCAGGAAATTATGAAACGTTTCAAACCCCATGGTAGGCCATCTCCGGAAATCTGTCAATTTTTTATTTTAAAAAATTTCACTTCAGGCGGGGGCGCGCCGCGACTCTCCCCGCCGGGACGAGACGGAATCGCGGATTATCAGTTCCGTACCGACGACGGAATGCCGGGGAGGTCCCGCATAATTCCGGGTAATCCTGTCGAAGAGGAACGACACCGCGGTCTCGCACAGTTTTTCGCTGTCCGGGCGGACCGCGGTAAGCGGGGGATTGAGGTACGGCCCCCAGTCGGGGTCGTCGAAACATATCAGCGACATATCGTCGGGAATTTTTCTGCCCAGTTCATGGAGCGCCTTGAGGCTTCCGAGCAGCGGGAAATTGCTGGCCACGAAAATGGCGGTCGGGGGCGACGGGAGGCCGCACAGCTCCTTCGTCGCCTGGTAACCGCATTCGGGCCTGAGGTCGCTGATTTTTATCAGGTTCGGGTTTTCCCTGATCCGGAAACGGCCGAGAGCGCGGAGGTATCCGCTGATGCGTTCACCGCTCGCCGACGTGTGTTCCGGGCTGGAAATAATCGCGATGCGCCTGTGACCCTGCGACAAAGCGTATTCGGTGGCGCGGCAGGCGCCGTTCTCGTTGTCGATCGCGACGTTGTCGAAAATCCCGTCGTTCAGGGTCCTCACGATGAGGACGATGGGGATTTCGAGGGATTTGAAGGATGTGAGTTCCGGCGTGATGCGGGAAAAATCCTTTCGGCCCGCGCTTGCTATGATGAGCCCGTCCACCCGCATCTTCGCGAAGGTTTGCAGGTAGGCGACTTCGGTTTCCAGATCCTCGTCGGAGTTCGCCAGAACGAGGGTGTACCCCCTTTTCTGGATCAGCTTTTCGATCGCGTCGATGATCTGGATATAAAAAACGTTCTTTATTTTGGGAATGATGAGGCCGATCACCATCGTCCTTTTCTGCTTGATGCTCCGGGCTATGGCGCTGGGGCGGTACCCCATGCGATTTATGACCTCTTCGACCCGGCCGCGGAGGTCCGCGCTGACGTTCCCCCGGCCGTTGATCACGTTGGAGGCTGTCCCCAGGGATACGCCGGCGAGTCTGGCGATATCCTTCAGGGTTATGGATTTATTGTTGGGCGTTGTCCGCGCCGGAGTGTCGCGCATTTAAATTTATTTATAGGGCATTCACGAGGTTTTGTCACCGTGGGCAAAGGGAGGGGTTGTGCTGCGCCGGGTTCCCGATATGGTTCCCCGCTGATACAATGGACCAGGAGGATTACATGAGCGTAAAACCCATCTACATCGGAAACGATCAGGGCGGATACGAGCTGAAGTGCCGGATCCTGGAGTACCTGGAAAAGAAGAACCTGCCACACAGGGACATGGGCTGCGATTCGGAGGAAATGGTCCGGTATCCCCGCTACGCTGCGAAGGTCGCGGGGGCGGTATCCCGGGGGGAGACCGACCGGGGCATCCTCATCTGCTCCACCGGCCTCGGGATGAGCATCATCGCCAACAAATACCGGGGCGTCCGGGCCTCCCTGTGCACGAGCTCCTTCATGGGAAAGATGACCCGGGCCCACAACGACTCGAATCTGCTGTGCCTGGGTGGGAGAATAACCGGTTTCCTGGAGGCCCTGGATATCCTGGAGCTGTGGCTCACGACCCCCTACGACGGCGGGCGCCACGACATTTCCCTGGGACTCATCCGCGATGCGGAGGACGTGCTGTGTACGGACGGAGTCTGGCAGCCGCGGGAGCAGGACGCGATCCCGTGAACCCGGCGGCGGCCGGCGCGGCGGAAATGCGGGTTTGTCACGGCCGCTCCTTTCGCGTATACTGGGCGGCATGAAATTCGTCGATGCCGCCCTCGTTCTGGAAGGAGGCGGCCTGCGGGGCATTTTTTCCGCCGGGGTCCTCCGGCGCTTCATGGACGACAAACTGTACTGCGATTACGTCATCGGCGTCTCGATGGGCGCCTGCAGCGCCGCGAACTACGTTTCCCGGCAGCCGGAGCGGAACAGGATCGTCAACACCCGCTTTCTCCGGGACCGGCGCTACCTGAGTTACGCCCGGCTCCTGGCCGGCGGGGAGCTTTTCGGGATGGACTTCATCTTCCGGGAAATCCCGCACAGGCTGGTGCCCTTCGATTTCGACACCTTTTACGCGAGCCCGGTGCGTCTCGTCACGGTCGCGACGGACTGCGTCACCGGCGAGGCGGTGTACTACGAAAAAAGCGACCTGGGAACGGATTATCTCACGGTTCTCAAGGCGTCCAGCAGTCTGCCCTTCATAGCCCGGCCGGTGACGTTTCGCGGCAGGACTCTGATGGACGGGGGGCTGGCGGATTCGGTGCCGGTCCGGAAGGCGGTCGCCGACGGCAGGGAAAAGAGGATCGTCGTTCTGACCCGGCCGAAGGGATACCGCAAGAAGGCCTCCCGGATGCCGGCCGTTCTTCTCCGCCGCTACCGGCGCTTTCCCGGCCTGCTGGACGCGATGTCTTCCCGCCATCGGGTGTACAACGAGACGATGGACTACATCGACGACCTGGAGGAGGCGGGGGAAGCCTTCGTTATCCGTCCCGAAGGGAAGCCCGCCGCGGAACGGGTGGAAAAAGACAAGGACAAGGTGTACCTGACCTACGACGAAGGATACGATGCGGCGTCCCGGATTTTTCCGGATCTCCGGGCCTACCTGGGCAGCATCGACTAGCGGGGTACTGGTCTTTTCCCGCGTTCCCTTCTATACTGGCGGAAATTCTTTTGCAGAGGTTGCCCATGAAAAAATACGGAGCCTTCGGGCTCGCGCTGCTGTTTGTCGTCGTTCTCGCCGCCTGCGGGAAGAAACCGGCCATCGAAAACGAAAAACACGTTTCG
>CAZGUL010000341.1:0-3661 GCA_964529055.1 uncultured Spirochaetaceae bacterium | reverse complement strand
GCATAGTTCGTGTTGCACTCCCTGAGGTCCTCCTCCTTGGAGACGACGGCAACGTGCAGCCCTTTTTCCGCCGCCGCGGCTGCCGTGCTGAGCCCCGCGATTCCCGAACCGATGACTACAACGTCGAAGATTTTTTCGCCTTCCGCCATTTTTCTAACCTTTCCGCATCCGCAGGGAAAAATCGAAGGCCCTGACCGAATGGGTCAGCTTGCCCACGGAAATGTAATCGACCCCGGAGGCCGCGTACTCGGCCACCCGTTCCAGGCTCATGTTTCCGGAACTTTCGAATTTCACCCTTCCGTCTCCGGCGGCGACGGCCTCCGCGGACGCGGCGCTGGTCATGTTGTCCAGCATGATGATGTCCGCCCCCGCCTCGAGGGCCTGCCTCACCTCATCGATTCCGCGGCATTCCACCTCGATCCGGAAACTGCCGCCCCAGCGGGAACGCACCCGGGCGACCGCGGCGGAAATGGATCCCGCGGCGTCGATGTGGTTGTCCTTGATAAGCACCATGTCGTAGAGACCCATGCGGTGGTTGGCGCCGCCGCCGACGGAGACGGCGTACTTGGAAAGCCGCCGGTACCCGGGAAGGGTCTTCCGGGTGTCCAGAATAAGGGCCTTACCGTTCGTCCGGGCGGCATCCGCGTATGCGCGGGACGCGGTCGCGATACCCGACAGGAAGGCGAGGAAATTGATCGCCGTCCTCTCCCCCGACAGGATCGACCGTGTGCGGCCCGACACCCGCGCGACCTCGTCCCCGGGCTTCAGGGAGGCTCCGTCATCGAGAAGGAAAACGACCTCGACCCCGGGATCCAGCCTCCCGTAGACCCGGGCGAAGTATTCCGTCCCCGCCAGAACTCCCGTATCCTTGCTGTACAGCACCGCGGCCGACCTTTCGTCGCGGAAAATCGCCTCGGAGGTCACATCTCCCCTGTCGCCCAGGTCTTCCTGCAGGGCAAGATCGAGGAGCGTTTCGAATTCATCCCGTTTCATAGCAATCGATTGTAGGGTAATTTTCCGTTAAAAGCAATAAATTCCCCGCTCCGGACGGAATGCGGGAACTTGATTAAAACTGTTGACAGAGTTATATACTTCCCTTAGATTTTGGGTTGATCGATGCCGGCGGGATTTTTTCCGGGCAAGGGGGAGAGAAATATGTCGAAAAAGGACGAGCTCCTGGAAGAATACCTCATCACATATATGTACGATGACGACGAGGACGACTACGATGATTTGGAGGATGAGGAAGACGATTTCTACGAGGAAGAGGAAGAAGAAGAGGACGACTTCGACGATATGGACGAAGACATCGAAGACGACCTGGAAGACGACGAGTTCGAGGACGAGGAGTTCGAAGAGGATTTCGACGAGGAAGAATACGACGAGGACCTGGATTACGACGATTTCGAGGATGAATGATACAGTTTCTCGCCCTCGAACCACAGGCGCTCGAGGTCGTAGAAACTCCGCTTTTCTTCCGTCATGACGTGAATTACCAGAAAACCGCAATCGATTAAAAGCCAGCCGTCGTCGTCGATGTTTTTTCTCCTGTGCAGGAGATCGATTTTCTTTTCTTCCAGCATTTCCGTGATGTTTCCGTACAGGCCCCGCATATGTGCCTCGCTGGCCGCCGTGGTGATGACAAAACAATCCGTAAACGACGATTTTTCACCGATGTACAACGCTATCGTATCCCGACCCTTGTGGTCCTCGATGAAGCGCGCGATTTCCACCGCGACGGCCTTGCTGTTATTTGCAGTATCTTCCATCAAAATCCCTTCCTAATACGAGAGTGACGTCCGCCGGAGCCCGGGCGGCGTCTTCCGGAATTTCCGTGACGATCCGGGCGCAGCGGATGACCTGTGCCACCTTGCCGGCGGTTTCCGGATTGCCCCTTCGATCGATGACGACCGTTTTTTCCACATCCTGTTCTTCCGCGTTGCTGAACGAAACGACCTCGAAGCCGAAGCTCTGGAAAATTTCCCGGGTCCGGCGGGCGAGTCCCGCGGTCTTCGTGCCGTTCAGGATTTCCAGACTGACGGCCAGGTCCCCCGCGCCCCGGACATCGGTGCTCGCCAGCCCCTCGTAAATCTGCTTCACGGTCTGACGGAGCAGCTGGCCTTCGAAATGGGGGAATAGAAGATCCTGGGTGTCGACGGTCCGGATAGTCCCGAGGACCCGCTGGAACACCATGCGGTCCACGTCGAGTTTGACGATTTCCCTGACCAGCGCGGCGAGGGCCCTTCCATCCAGATTCGTGTCCACCGCCCCGCGGAGGAACGGCATCACGTCGTCGTGGGTCAGGTACTGGGCGTTCTCTCCGAGTTTTTTCAGCATCCCCTGCAGAAACTTCTGCGCCCGTCCGATGCGGTCCAGCTCCGTTTCCTCCGGATCGTAATACGAGAGAAATATCCGGGTCTTGCTGCCGTCGAGAAGAACGTTGCCCGACGGAAGAAGGACCTTGTTGCCCCTGGCGTCCGTCTCGATGGAGTTGGCAATGAAAACCTCGACGCCACCCAGTACATCCACGAACCGCTCGATGTCGTCGAGCGTGAAAAGGCAGTAGAACGGGACTTCCAGTCCGACGAAATTCCCGATCATTTTGCGGTAGGGCGCCGGATTGTCGGGGGTGAACAGGGCGTCGATCCGGTCGACCCGTTTCAGGGATTCGATGATCGTTCCAACGTTGCCCGGAATATCGACCACCGCGCCCTTTCCTGTCCGGGGATTGTAGAGAAAAACCTCGGAATACAGTAGAGCGTCTGCGTCGCCGATCATGAAATGCACCGAGAAACTCTCGCCTTCCGAAAGCATGGCCGTGATCCTGTCGGTGCGGACCTGGAAATAGAAGAAAAGACCGCTGCCGACGAGAATCACGAAAATGAGCATCAGAAATACCGAGCTTTTGTCGAGAAATTTCGATTTATTCCTCACCGGCTTTTTCCTTCAGTTTATCGTACATCGCCCGGGTCGGCGGGGCAAGGATTTTTCGGCGGACTTTCTCGTCCTCCAGTATTCGCAGAACCATGCGGTCCAGGGGAAGTCCGAGACAGGAGCTCCGGAAGCCGTCGTCGATGAAGGTTCGGGTCGGTTCGCAGTAATCCGCGACATACAGGATCTTCGCCAGAATCCCGGCATCCGGATGCCCGAGGGTGTGATGGCGCACGGCGTATAGAATTTCCTCGTCGTCGATCCCGAACGCTTTCCGGAGAACCACGGCGCCTGCCCTGCCGTGCAGCAGTACGGGGCGTTCCTCCTCGAAGGCGCTTACCGGGAGGCCGTCCTTTCCCGCCTCCGCCAAGAGGTCCTTCCGTGGATACTCCCGCGCGATGTCGTGCCCCAAACCGGCGATGATACCCTGTTCCGGATCAACCCCGAATCTTTCGCACAGGCCGGCGCACAGCGACGCCGTTTCGAGACTGTGCTCCAGGCGCCGTGGGGAGAGGGTCTGCCTGAGGTGGAAATCGATGTCCCGGACGATATTACGCGTTTTGGCGGTACAGCTTGTGCTTTCGGATAAATTCATACACAGTCTCCGGCACAAGATACCGGAAAGCCTCGTCTTTGGAAACCCTCCGGCGGATATCCGAGGAGGAGATCGGCAGGATGGCGTTGTCCACATAGACATGGTCGCCCGCAAAGGGACGCGGCAGTTCCGAAT
>CAZGUL010000340.1:0-3663 GCA_964529055.1 uncultured Spirochaetaceae bacterium | reverse complement strand
CAGACCGTGTCGATGAGAACGGTCTTTTCGTCCCGGACCAGGTAGGAATTGTAGCTCGAACCCCTGTGGGTCGAGTACTCGTCCCCGTGAAACCTTCTGAGCTCCCAGTCGATCTTGCCGACCCAGGTTACCGCATCGGTTATTTTTCTCATTCTTCACCTCCGAAAGACTATGATGGCTACAGTATAGCCCCGGGCCGGCGATAAATCGGTAACATTTGATACGGTTCCGGCGGGAAGAAGCATGATTGATTTTCCCCGCTTCCCGGGGTAAAATTTGTCCATGATGCATGAAAAAACCGGTTCGCGCCGGGGGTCTTCGCCCGTCGGGACGGTTCTCGCCTTCACGGTGGTTCTGTTCCTGCCGGCCTTCGCCGCGGCGGGATGTTACGCTCCCGTACCGGGAGCCGGGGCCGCCGGGACCCTGAACCTGGAGCTCGCCGCGCCGAAGGCCGTCACCGGCGGCTCCGTCAGGATTTCCTCCGGCGACATGGGGACGATCTCGGTGCCGATTGCGCCGGAGGATTCTTCCGTAACCGTGGAGGTCCCCGCCGGGTCCGGCCGCAGGGTGGATGTTTTCCTGAATACCGCCTCCGCGACGATGGGCGGTTCCGCCGTGGTCGACGTGGCGCGGGACGCGGTTACGAACGTCACGGTGCCGATAAACGCCCTGTTCGATACGGCGATAGTTCTTCCGGACACGAAAAATTCCCGGGTGGTGCAGTTCACGGACATGAACGGCGCGGGCTGGACCACCGCCGATTACGCGTCCTTTCCCTACACCATGCTCCCGGAAAATTTCCAGCCCGTCGAAACGGACTTCGACCGCCGGGGAAGGCTGTACATCGCCAACAGCGCCTACAGCACCGTCATGCCGGGAATCGCCCGGATCGCCGACATTCTCGACACGGCGGCGGTGGACCCCGTCGCAGGCCCCGGGCTTATGGTCAAGGACCTGGCGTGCTTCCGGCAGGCGGACGCTCTTTATTACATCGCCGACGACTATACGATGGCCAGGATCAATACGGAAAGCTTCGACCTTCTGGAATTCTTCACGCCCGCCGCCGCCGGCTATGCCGGATACGAATTCAGGGGTCTGGCCGTGGACGACTCGGGCATGCTTTATACGATCGTCACCTATGGCGGCGATTTTCTAGTTTTAAAGATCGATCCATCGGTCCCGGCCGTGGTGGGAACAAAATCCGTGCTGCCCGCCGCGTCGGACATCACGGCAAAAGGCTCCCGGGTTTTCGTGCTGCACTCCTCCCCGGGGGGGCCGGCCGTGGAAATCTTCAATTCCGACCTCGCCCAGATCGGTGTATTCGGAACCGTAGCAGGCTCGCTGACCGGGGTATCCGGCGAGTTCTACGGTCCACGCAGGTTCGCGGCGGTGACCCGGAAAAGACTTTACATACTCGATTCCCTCGATTACTACGGGGAACGGATCGTATCGCTGGATCCGGAGAATCCGGCGGCGGACTGGCAGACCTTCGGGGCCTACGGGACCGGCGAGGGTGAGTTCAAATTCTACAGCATGTGCTAGGGCCGTGCGGATCGCGTATTACACCTCCGGGATCTCCGGCTGGGGCCATCTCGTCCAGGGAGTTTCGATCGCCCGCGCGCTCGCCCGCGCCGGGGTAAGGGCAGAGTACCGGATGTTCACGAGCGGCGCCGTGCCGCCGTTTCTCTCCGCGGACACCGCCTGTGTCAGGCTTCCGGCGGAGGGGAAGGAGGAGCTCTCGGGCGGGCGGCACGGGACTTCGGCACTGTTCCGGGCCTTCAAGGATTTCGCGCCGGACGTTCTCCTTGTCGATCTCCACTGGTTCATGATCCACTTCCTCGCCTCCGATCTGCGGTGCCGGAAAATCTTTCTCTGCCGGGAAGTGCACCCCTCCTTTTTCACCATCGCCCTGCGGTCCGGGACGATCTCCTTCCGTCCCGGGGATTACGACCTGGCGCTGGCCACGGAACCGTTCGGGCATCCGTTCCCGATGGAGGAAATCAATCCCGTCGTCCTGCGGAACCCGGACGAGATTCTCTCCCGCCGGGAGGCGTGCCGCCGCCTGGACCTGGACCCGGCGGACCGGCACTGCTTTTTCACCTTCAAGGAGAATCCCCGGGAGGAGCTCGCCGTCCGGAAGACCTACGCGTACCTGGGGGAGGAGGGCGGTTACCGGATGGTGTACGCGGCGGATTACGAAAACGGCCTCTTTCCGGCGGCGGATTATTTCAACGCCTGCGATCTTCTCGTGACCGGCGCGGGCTACAACTCGTTCTGGGAAGCCCGCCATTTCCGGAAGGATGCGATTTTCATTCCCATGCCCCGGAATTTCGAGAACACCTACCGCAGGGTGGCGGAGCTTTCGGACTACGAGTTCGACGGGAACGGCGCGGACCAGCTCGTCCGCAGAATGATGGATTCCGGATGACAAAAAATCCGGTTCCCGTGAAGCCCGCACTTGTAAAGCGGGAGTGCCTGAAATATAATTCAGCCATGAGCCGTACCCGAAGCGTCGGACGGTTTCGCGCGCCGGCGCTGATACTCGTCGTATGCTCGCTGTTTCCCGCCTGGTTTCCGCCGGGGACGGTTTCGACTTCGGGGGAAGCCTCAACCTGCTTGCGGGATTCGAAAACGACGGGGAGGAAACCGAGGCCCGGCTGGAAAGCGTCCTCGGCGCGTGGCTGCGGACGGGCTTCGGGCCTTTCACCCTGTTCCTGCAGGGGAGCGTGGAAAACACCCTGGAGCGCAGCTACCTCATCGACGTCGACGCGGCGAAGTTTTCGGGCCGTTTCCCCGGCTTTCCGGACCGGGACATGGAATTCCTGTTCGACGCGGGGCGTTTCGCGTTTTCCGATTTCACCGGCTTCATCCTGAACGACACCGCCGACGGTCTCCGGCTGGCGTGGCACTTTCCGTTCACGACTCTGACCGTCGAGGCGGGCTGGTTCGGGTTCGTCATCAAACCCAACACGACGGTGCTCCTGTCCCAGTCCGACGCGGTTGATTCCGTCACCGAGGACGTCTATTACGCGCCCCGGCGCCTGTTCGAGACCCTGTCGCTCCAGGTCCCGGAGGCCTTCCTCTCCCACGATCTCCGGCTGGCCTGGATGGCGCAGCAGGACCTCCGCAGATCCGGCGATTTCGCCGAACCCGGGGACAGGGTGAACACCTTTTATGCCGGCGCCGGGCTGGAGGGGTCGTTTTTCCCGGGTGTCTTTCACGACGTTTTCGCCTTCGGGGGCTTCGGTTCGATCTCCAGGGACCGGCAGATTTTTTCCGGCTTTTTCGGCGGCGGCGTCCGGTATTACCGGAAGGACGCCGTTTCCTCCCGTTATGATTTGCGGATCCTCCGCGCCACGGGCGAGCCGGGGGCCGGCAGGTTCTACAGCCCCCCGGGCGGGGGCTCGCGGCAGTTTCTGCCGATCTCCCGGAAGGACACGGGGATCGTGTTTTCCCCCCGCATGGGGAACATGACGCTGTGTGAAATCGGCTGGTCCGGAAAGCCCCGGGAGCCCCTGTTCGTGGACCTCCGGGGGTTCGCCTTCTGGCGCAGCGCCGTGGGCCCCATTTCCGAAGGCGGAATAGACCAGGAGGACGACCGGGACCTTTTTCTCGGGCTGGAGCTGGACGCCCGGGCGGGCTGGCGCTTCCATTCGGATTTCG
>CAZGUL010000339.1:0-3671 GCA_964529055.1 uncultured Spirochaetaceae bacterium | reverse complement strand
GCGCGGGAGTGGGAGCGGAAAATCGACGACCTGTATCAGAAACTCATCTACACCTACGACGAGGGCAGGGTGCAGACCCTGTACGACGAGTTCCAGCGGACCCTGCTGGAGGAGATGGTCATCATCCCGATTTTCCGGCGTTACACCTTTTCGGCCGTCCACGACCGCTGGGGCAACGTCAACTGGGACATCAGGCGCGCCATCGGCGACGGGTTTCGGCGCATTTATCTGAAGTGAGGGGAGACTCGGCATGGGCGTGATCGGCATTTTTTTCCGGCGGCATCCCCTTTTCGCCTTCATTCTCCGGCGGGTCGCGGCGATGATCCCGATTCTCCTGGTGACGATCTTCTTCTTCTTTTTCTTCATGAGCCTGGCCCCCGGAGATTTCTTTTCCGCCTACTATCAGAACCCGGAAATCGATCCGAAACTCATCGATCATTACCGGCAGGAGTTCGGACTCGATCTGCCGTTCCACCTCCAGTTCCTGCGCTGGCTCAAGAAGGTTGTCATCGACGGGGACCTGGGCATGTCCTTCTCCTACCGCCAGCCCATCCTGAAGCTGATAGGAACCCGGATCTGGAACACGGTCTTCCTGAATTTGTTTTCCCTCCTTTTCTCCTTCGCGGCGGCCTACCCCATCGCGTTCTACTTCGCCTACAAGCCCCGCAAAAGGCTCGAGCAGGCGGTCAACTTCACGACCCTGGTGCTGTACTCGGCCCCGTCCTTTTTTCTGGCCCTGCTGGGCCTGCTTTTCGCCGCCGGCACCGGGATTTTTCCCCTGGGCGGGGCCACCAGCGTGGGCTACGAATCCCTGTCCTTTTTCGGGAAAATATCGGACCGGATGCACCACATGCTGCTGCCGGTGCTGGTGGGATTCATCGGCGGAATCGCGGGTTCCATCAGGAGCATGAAGGTGCTGCTGCAGGAGGAGTTTCACAAGCCCTACATCACCGCGGTGAAGGCCCGGGGGATCGGGAGCGTGGGGGTCATCAAGCACGCTTTCCGGAACGCCCTGATCCCCTTCATAACCGGCATGTCCGACCTGCTGGCCGGGCTCATTTCCGGTTCCCTGTTCGTGGAAATCATTTTCGGCTACCCCGGGCTGGGGCGCCTCATGTACGAGGCGACCCTGCGCCAGGACTACTATCTGGTGCTGACAAACATGATCGTCGGCGACATCCTCGTCCTCGCGGGGATACTGCTGTCGGACATTCTGCTCGCCGCCGCCGATCCGAGGGTGCGCATAAAATGAAACTGTTCGCCGGCACCCCGTTCGAGATTCCCTACCTCAAATTCAGGCGCAACAAGCTCGGCGTCGCGAGCCTCCTGGTGCTCCTCCTGCTGTACACGGCCCTGCTGTTCGAGGGCTTTCTCGCCCCCTACGGGCCGAACACGAAATTCAAGGACAAGTCCTACCATCCGCCCCACCGTGTCCGCTTCATCAGGGAGGGGAAATTCATCGGCCCCTACGTGCACGAGTACGAAATCTTCAACCCGATCTTCAAGGAATACCGGGTGGACAGGAAGATCGTCACCCGCATCGGATTCTTCGTGAAGGGAGAGCCGTACAGGCTGTTCTTCCTCATCCCCGCGGAGCGCCGCCTGTTCGGCGGCCGGGACGGCAGGCCGGTCTTCCTGCTGGGAACCGACAACCTGGGCAGGGACCTCTTCTCCCGGATGGTGCACGGGGCTAAGATCTCACTCACCATCGGCTTCGTCAGCATCTTCCTCGCCGTCCTTGGGGGAATCCTGATCGGGGGGATCTCGGGCTACGTCGGGGGGATAGCCGACTGGCTCATCATGCGGGCCTCGGAAATCGTCATCCTGCTGCCCACCTTCTATTTCTTTCTGTTTCTCCGCTCGGTCATGCCGTCGGACATCTCGCCGGGCAGGAAGTTCTTTTACATCACCGCCATCCTGGCGATCCCGAGCTGGGCCGGAAGCGCCCGGGGCATCCGGAACTGGGTGCTGTCCCTGAAAAACGCCGACTTCGTCACCGCGGCGGTCCTCGCCGGGGCCTCACGGCTGACGATCCTGCTGCGCCACATCATCCCGCAGATCAGGAACATCCTGATTCTCAACATCACCCTCAGCGTCCCCGGGGTCATTCTCGGCGAGGCGGGCCTCAGTTTCCTGAACCTGGGCATCACCGAACCGTCGGTGAGCTGGGGAATGCTGATGAACGCGGCGATGGACATCAACGTCCTGCTCCGTTACCCCTGGCTGCTTTTTCCGGCGGGAATCATCATCCTGACGGTTTTCTCGTTTTTCGCCTTCGGCTATGCGCTGAAGGACGCGCTGGACCCGAAAACGTAAAAGGACGGACCGATGAGCGACGGAATTCTGGGCGTCAAGAACCTTTCCACCCGGTTCAACCTGGTGAACCACACGGTCCGCGCCGTGGACGACGTTTCGTTCACGCTGGGGGAAAACGAAATTCTCGCCATCGCCGGAGAGTCCGGCAGCGGCAAGAGCGTCACCATACTTTCGATCCTGCGGCTCATCGGGCCGCCGGGCGTGATCGACCGGGGGTCGGAAATCGTTTTCCAGGGACGCAGCCTTCTCCCGCTGGACGAAGGCGCCATGAACCGCATCCGGGGCAAGAGCATTTCGATGATCTTCCAGGAGCCCTCCGCGTCGTTCAACCCCCTGTTCACCGTGGGTTCCCAGATCGCGGAGGTCCTCCGCGTCCACGAAGGCACCGGGAAAAACGAGGCCCTCCGGCGGGCTGCGGACCTGCTGGCCCGGGTGCACATCCCGAACGCCGACCGCCGGGCCGCGGACTTTCCTATCCAGCTCACCGGCGGAATTCTGCAGCGGGCGATGATCGAGCTGGCCATCGCCTGCTCGCCCCGGGTTCTTCTGGCCGCCGAACCGACCCCCGCGCTCGACCCGACGACCCAGATCCGCATTCTCGAGCTTTTAAAGGAGATGACGTCGGGCTCACGGATGGGGATGATCTTCGTGACTCACGATCTGGAACTCCTCCGGGGTTTCGCGGACAGGATCATGATCATGTACGCCGGACGGGTTTTCGAAAAGGCCCCCGCGGAAAGGGTCCTGTCCGGGCCCCTTCATCCCTACACGGAGGACCTCCTCCGGGCGGTGCCCCGGCCCGGGGTATTCAGGGGCTCCGAAAGGCTGTACTCGATCCGCGGCCGGGTCCCCGCAGCGGGCTCCCGGCCGCCCGGCTGCGCCTACCATCCCCGGTGCTCCCGGGCCTTCGAGCGCTGCCGACTCGAGGAGCCGCCGCTCTTCGAAAAAAACGATTCCCAGGTGAGGTGCTGGCTCCATGAATGAACCCGCCTACATTTCGGTCCGAGGCCTGGTAAAACATTACCCGCTGAAGGCGGGGCTGTTCTCCGCTTCGCAGGAAAAGGTCCACGCCGTCAACGGTGTTTCCCTGGAAATTCCCCGGGGCCGCACCCTGGGCCTCGTCGGAGAGTCCGGCTGCGGGAAAACCACCACCGGAAGGCTCCTTCTGCGGGTCATCGAGCCGGACGCGGGGGAATTCTCCTTCGGGGACGTTCCCGACGTTTTCTCCCTCAAAAGGGAGGAACTGGGGATTCTCCGGAAAAAGATGCAGTACATCTTCCAGGACCCCTACGCGTCGCTGGATCCCAAGATGCAGGTCCGGGACATCGTGACGGAGCCCCTGCGTTACGGGGGGG
>CAZGUL010000338.1:0-3686 GCA_964529055.1 uncultured Spirochaetaceae bacterium | reverse complement strand
GCCGGGAACAGGAACATCTGGATCGTCGGAGGCGGTGATCTCGCCGGCCAGTTCCACGATGCCGGATTGCTGGATGAAATGATCGTCCAGGTGGGATCGGTGACGCTTGGAAAGGGCAAACCGCTGTTCCCCCGTCGTGTGCTGAGTCCGATCCTGGAACTCCATTCCGCACTTCAAATGGGAGGCGGCCTTGTAGAGCTGTATTATAAAGTGCGCAATTCCCCGCCGGGCTTCCGGACATGAAACGCATGTACGCGTGAGGCCGGCGCCGGCCCCTCCCGCGTATGTACATTTCCCCGAAATCCTGCGAAAATGTCATGCTCCGGAAACCGATATGAAGGACGTAAAACAAAAATCCCTCCTCCTGGTGGAGGACGAAGCCGTCATCGCCCTGGCGGAAGAAATGGCCCTGACCCGGCTGGGCTACAATGTAGAGACCGCGATTTCGGGCGAAACGGCCGTCGAGATGGTGAAGGGCCGTCCCGATTTCGACCTCGTCCTGATGGACGTCGACCTGGGACGGGGCGTCGACGGCACGGAGGCGGCGGAGCTCATCCTTAAGATCCGGGACATCCCCATCGTCTTTCTGTCCAGCCACACGGAACCGGAAATCGTCGAGAAAACCGAAAAGATCACCTCCTACGGTTACGTGGTCAAGGACTCGAACACCGCCGTCCTGGACGCGTCCATCAAGATGGCGTTCAAGCTCTTCAAGGCGACCCGGGAAACCCGGAAGGCCAACGAGAAGCTCCGGGCGATCATCGACGCCTTCCCGGACCTGATGCTGATCGTGGACAGGGACGGGTACTTCCGGGGCTTTGAGAGGGGGCCGAATTTCACCTCCCTCGCGATGCCCGAGGACTCCATCGTCGGCGCCCACCTTACGGACGTATTTCCTCCCGGGGAAGCGGACTTTCATCTCGGGCTCTACCGGAAGTGCATAGCCACGGGAATGGTGCAGGAGCACACCTACAGCATGACGATTGGCGGGGAGGAAAAGTTTTTCGATCTGCGGCTGTCCCGGCTTGACGACAGCTCGATCCTCGCCGTCATCCGCGACATCACCGAACGGAAGAAGTCCGACCTGGAACTCCGCACGCTGTCCCACGCCATCGAGAACAGCAGAAACCTGCTGAACGAGATGGGGAGCATGGCGAAAATCGGGGCGTGGAAAACCGACACCGAAACCCTGGCGATACAATGGACCGACGAGCTGTATTCCATCTACGAGGTCGATCCGTCTTTTATCCCGACCCTGAACAACGTCCTGGAATTTTACCTTCCCGAATCCCGGCGGGCCGTGGAAGCGGCTTCGCGGCGGTTGTCGGAGTCGGGGGAACCCTTCGATCTCGAAGTCGAGATGATCACCGCGAAAGGCTCCCGGCGCTGGATCCGCATGATCGGACGGGCGGGATACACCGACGGCAGGATCACCCACCGGGTGGGGGTCACCCAGGACATCACCGACCGGAAAAAATCCGAGGAACTTCTGCTGCTCAACGAAAGGAAGGTCCGGGGCCTGCTCGAGGAAAAGGACCTTCTGCTGAAGGAAATCCATCACCGTGTAAAAAACAACATGGCGGCCATGATGAGCCTCCTGGCCCTGCAGGCGGAGGGGATTCGGGATCCCGCCGCCGCAGCGGCACTTAAAGACGCCCAGCACCGGTTCCGCAGCATGGGGGTCCTCTACGACAAGCTGTACCGCACGGACAACCTCCGGGAAATGCCGATCACAGCGTACCTCCCGGCCCTGATGCGGGAAATCGTCGCCATGTCCCCCCACGGACCGAACGTCCGTCTCGAAGACCGGATAGGGGACTTCCCGCTGAGCGTGCGGGAACTTTCCATCGTCGGTCTTATCGTCAACGAGCTTCTGACCAACGCCCTGAAACACGCGTTTCCCCGGGGCGGGGAGGGCCGCATCCTGGTCACAGCGTCGAAACGTGGGGATACGGTATGCCTTTCGGTCGAAGACGACGGGGTCGGCATCCGGGAAAAAACGGACCCCGGCGAAAATGCGGGCTTCGGGCTCATGCTCGTCCATACCCTGGCGGCCCAGGTGAAGGGGAACCTGCGGATCGAGGGGGGAGCGGGCACCCGGATCGTTCTGGAATTCGTCCCCTCCCCGGCAGGCGAGTAGGCGCCCCGCGGAAAATTTGCGTTCTCCGTTCCGCCGGGTTATAATTGGAATGTTGGGTTTCAATTTCCCGGCGCCAATCCTTCTTTTGCAGCAGGCCCTTCTCCCGGTGATGTGACGCCGACACGGGAGGCATTTCCATGAAAAGTTTCAGGGTGCTCGTTTTCCTGGCGGCCGCTCTCGCGGTCCTCTCCTGCCCGCAGCCGTCGAATGTCGAGGTGGGGCCGGTCGAGGCCGGGGACCTCGGCGCCGCACTTTTTCTGGCCAAAACGGCGGACGCCTCCTCCCCGGAGGACCATTTCTTTTTTCTCCCGCCCCTGGCCCCCGCGCCGGAATATTCCGGCACCTTCGCGGCGGACCTGGAACCCGTCGTCCGGGTGGGCATCCTGACCGGTGACACGCTGACGCCCGTCGCTGAATTCACCACCGGCGGAAGGGCGTCCGAGCGGGTCCGGCTGGACTACTCGGATAACCTGGGCGACTTTTACATCGTCAATCTCCATCTCCAGAGGTTCGCGATCCCCGTGTATTCATGCCTGCTCATCCAGGTGTTCGTCGACGGCGAAAAGATCGGCGAAATCGCCGCGGTGACGGTGCCGGACGGATCGGAAAAGGACGCCGTCGAAAACGGCGTTCCCCTGGTGGCGAAAAGAACGGTCCCGATCAAGTTCAGGATCGAGGAGGAGTACTTCGACCGGATCAAGATGGGCTCGATCGAAGTCTGGAAGCCCGCGGCCGCGGCGGCGGAACTTCTGGACGTTCCGCCGTACGACGACTTCATCGCCGTCGCCGCCGGAACCCACCACGCCACCGGTCTGCGGGCGGACGGGTCCCTGGTGAGCTGGGGGCAGGACACGCAAGGACAGGTGAGCGGAACGCCGACGGGAAGCGGTTACGTCGCCGTCGACGCCGGGCTCCTTTACTCGATGGCCCTCCATGCGGACGGGACCGTGGTGGCCTGGGGCGGAGGCCTCGCGGCGACGGATGACTGTCCCTCGGGAAGCGGCTTCAAGGCGATCGGCGCCGGATTCGCCTTCGCGTATGGAATCACCGACGCGGGGGAACTCCACCAGTGGGGGCCCATGACGGGGATGCCCGCGGGAACCGGTTTCGTGCAGGTGCGCGCGAGCCGGCAGGCCGCGGCGGCCCTGGACTCCGCGGGGGCCCCCACGATTTTCGGCACGAACACGGGCATCGTCGGAACAGCGGTGCCGGCCGGGACCTTCACCACCGTGGATATTGGCGACTACAACGCGGCCGGAGTGCTCGATGACGGCAGCCTCGTCTCCTGGGGAGGAACGTCGGCCGTGGCCTACGGCCTGGTGCAGGATTTCTCGGACGGTCCGTACATCGCGGTCGCCGCGGGCGAACGGCTCGGCCTTGGCCTCCGGAAGGACGGGACGCTGAAGGCGTACGGCACGCAGCTTATCGCGGCGGACATTCCCGCCGACGCGGACGGGTATTTCGCCGTGGCGGTGAGCCCCATCGACACCGCCTTTGCTATCCGGGAAGCGGCGGAGTAGCCGACCGGCCTCCGGGGCCGGCGCCC
>CAZGUL010000337.1:0-3729 GCA_964529055.1 uncultured Spirochaetaceae bacterium | reverse complement strand
ACCATTTTCGGAATTTCACCGGCATGTCCGCGGTGGCTTTCTTGAAGGCTTCGATGTCGGGCTGATGGACCGTGAGGCCCTGGCTCCGGAAGAAGTCGCCCAGGTTTTTGTCGTCGTCGTTCAGGATCTTCACGATGAGCTTGGAGGCTTCGTCGAAGGCGTCGAGAATGATCTTCTGGTACTGACCGTCCAGGCTGTTGTAGAGCTTGCCGTTCATCAGGTAGAAGTTGACGTTGGTGACGTGGGCTGTCAGGTTGATGAACTTCTGCAATTCGTAGAATTTCATGTTCTTGATGCCGGACATCGGGTTTTCCAGGCCGTTCACGACTCCCTGCTGGAGGGCCATGTAGGCTTCCGCGAACGCGATGGGGGTCGGGTCGGCTCCCATGGCCTTGGCGTATTCCATCGTGATCATCTGCTCGGGGACCCGGAGCTTGAAGCCCTTAAGGTCCGCCGGGGTGGTGACGGCCTTGTTCGCCGTGAGCTGGCGCACGCCGTAGGACGAGGTGCCGATGACCTTGATGCCGAATTCCTTTTCCAGGTCGCCGAACATCTGCTTCGCGATGTCGCTCTTCGCGAAAAGCAGGATGTGATTGTTGTCCCGGAAGGTGTAGGGCATTTCGCAGATGTAAATGGGTTTGAACAGGTTTCCGATCTGTCCGGCGCCGCTCTGGGCCATTTCGATGGAACCGAAGATGACCGCCTCGGTGGCCTGCTCCTCCGTCCCCAGCTGGGACGACGGAAACACCTGCACGTTGATCATGCCGTTGGTCTTTTCGGCGATGATCTTCGACGCCAGCTTCGCGCCCTCGTCCCAGGGATGGCCCGGATTGTAGACGTGGGCGAGCTTGTAATTGACCTTCTGCGTCAGGGCCTTCGGCGCGGCCGCCGGTTTTTCCCCGCCGCCGCCGGCATAGACGGCGACGCCGGTCAGAAGGAGAGCGAGAACGAGCAACAGAAATTTCTTCATTGCAGGATCCTCCTATATTTTCGAGTCTATTGTCGTATTGTATGACCTTATAAGCCGAGTTGTCAACGAAAATCGGCCGCCCCGTGATCCCGCCGCCGCGATCACGAAAAGTCGCCCGCTTTCCGTCCCCAGTTGGCGCCGTCGTTTTCGGAAAAAACCGCCGTCAGCTTCATCGGATCGATCCCGAATCGGGCGGAGAAAAAGGCGGCCAGCCTCTTCGTTACGGCCTGCTTCCTCGCCAGGGGGAAACTGCCGATGTACTTGATTTCGATGTTCGCCGCCGTGTCCGTCGCCTCCCCCGCCCGGTAATACGCGTCGGGCCGGTAGAACGTGACGGTCAGGCCCTGCTCGGGTTTTTCGAACTCTTCCATGAGAATGACGGCAAGCTCCTTTTTTATGGCCTCGAAGCCGCCCTTATCCAGTTTTTTCGCCATGTGAACCTGTACCCAAGGCATCGTCGTCCTCCCCCGTGCGGTATGTCCGGCCCCAGGGACCGGCTGCTCCCATGGTAAGGCATGGCGGCCCGGTTTGCAAGCGCGGCCGCGTTTTCCGGCCGCGTTTTCCGGCCGCGTCCTCCGTCCCCGCCGCTTGCGGCCTGCCCGCGGGTCTGATATTCTGGGAGCAATGCAGATTTACGGCACGAAAAAATGCTCCGTCACCAGGAAGGCGGAACGCTTTTTCCGGGAAAGAGGCATTTTCTTTCAATTTATGGATTTAAACGAGAGGGGCCTGTCCCGCGGGGAGCTGGAGAACATCCGGCGCGGCGCGGGCGGCGCCGGCCTGATCGATCCGGCCGGAGCGGCCTACAGGAAACGCGGCCTCGCCTACATGGACTTCGACGAAACCGAGGAAATCCTCGCCGATCCCCTCCTGCTCGCGACGCCGGTGGTCCGGGAGGGCGGCCGCTCGGTCGTCGGCGACAACCCGGCGGGCTGGAAAGCCCTGGCCGGGAGCATCTCCGGGGGATAAACCCCGGCCGCGTTGCCGAACCGTCCCCTTTTATGGTATAATTAATACAAATGGAACGTACCGCAGCTTTTCACGCGAAGAGCGCACGCAGGGCATAGAAGGCGTTTCTCCCGCCTCCTATGCATGGCCCGGGCCACGCAGGAGGTGGGATATGAAAAAAAATCATGTGATGAGAGACCCGTTCATTCTCGCCGGCTTCGTGACGAACGTGTTCAACGGGCTTTTGAATCCTCTCTACATCTCGGTCATCCTCGGCCGGCTGGATCCCCGGATCATCTCCCTGGGATCCTTCGTTTCGTCCGCCTTTCCCGTCTTTCTCGGGTTCATGTTCGAAAACGGCAGGCTATTCGGCGCGCTTTTCAGGATACTGCCGGCGCTGATGCTGGCGGAAATCGTCCTGACGGCCCTTCTTTTCTTCACCGCCGTCCGGGACATCACGCTGTACTACATCCTGGGCATGTTCGTGTTCGGGATTTTCTCCACCTCGATCATGTACCTCCTGCAGCGGGTCAAGGACCTGCGCTTCAGGACCGACCGCGCGGCCTGGGACCGGAGGGCGGCGACGGCCGACGCGCTGGGTTACCTGGCGGGTTCGCTTTTCATAACGATTTATTACATCGATGTCGAGAGCCCGGCCCGCATCGCCCTGGCGGGGGTCGTCCAGACAGCGGTTGTTTACGCCCTGTTCCTCGTCTCGTACATCGGCGTGAAGCGGGCCCTGCCGTTCTCGGACAAAAAGGCGATTCCCGAAGCGGATGGCGGCGCGGAGGACTCCGAGACGCTCATCGCGTGACGGCGGCGGGCCGGACCTTCGGCACCGTCACGCCTTCGGCGCCAGCTCCACGGCCTGCAGCAGGGCCTCCTTGAGGCTGCGGTCGTCGGCGATGCCCTTCCCCGCGATGTCGAAGGCCGTTCCGTGGTCGACGCTGGTGCGGATAACCGGCAATCCGACGGAAATGTTGACCCCCGCCTCGAAGCCGAGGACCTTCACCGGGACGTGGCCCTGGTCGTGATACATGGCCACCACGATGTCGAAATCCCCCCGGACCGCCCGGAAAAACACAGTGTCCGCCGGCAGGGGTCCGGAAACCTGGACGCCCTCGGCGCGGGCCCGCCGGACCGCGGGCACGATCTTTTCCTCCTCCTCCTGGTAGCCGAAGAGTCCGTGCTCCCCCGCGTGGGGATTGATGCCGCACACCGCGATCCGCGGGGCGACGACTCCGGCCTTCTTCAGCGTTTCCGCCGCCATCGAGATGACCCTGTACACCCTTTCTGGATTGATGATCCTCACCGCGTCCACCAGACCGATATGGGTGGTCACATGGATGACCTTGAGCTTCGGCGAGGAGAGCATCATCGCCACTTCCCCGGCCCCCGTCAGCTCCGCGAGAAGCTCCGTATGGCCCGGATATTTGTGTCCGCCCTTGTGGAGGGCCTCCTTGTTGAGGGGCGCCGTGCAGACCGCGTCGATTTTTCCGGCCTTCGCGAATTCCACGGCTTTTTTCAGGTAGTGGAAGGCGGCGTTTCCCGCCTCGGGCAGGACCTTTCCGAACGGCAGGTCCGGGGGCAGGAGGCCCAGGTCCACGCAGTCCACCGTCCCCCTTTCGAAGAGGGCCTCCTCCGGGCCCGCAACAGGGTTCAGCCGCAGGCCGGTAAGTCCCACGATGTCCGCGGCCCTCTCGAGGATCGTTCTGTCGCCGATGACCAGGATCCGGGCCTTTTCGACAACCTCCCGGTCGTTCATGACCTTCATGATGTTGCTCCCCGATGTACCCACGAGGAATTGGGCC
>CAZGUL010000336.1:0-3742 GCA_964529055.1 uncultured Spirochaetaceae bacterium | reverse complement strand
CATAGGGAATTTTTACGTCCGGCATGAGGCTCAGGGGCAGGGTGAAATAGGCAAGTACCCCGAAGAGCACGAAAATCAGAAGCGCCATGGTGATAAGCACGGGGCGCTTGATCGATAAATCAGATAGAAACATGATGACTCCTTCAGCGGACGGCGGATGCCCCGGCTGCTTCGCGGACAACGATTATTTTGTCGCCCTGGTTAACCTGCCTGCTTCCCTCGGAAATCAGGAGGTCTCCGGGGACGAGGCCGCCCTGAACCTCCAGGACAAGTCCCTGGGTTTTCCCGATCGTGAGCTTGCGCTTTTCCGCCGCTGAAGAAGAAACCACATAGGCAAAATAATCGTCACCCTCCTGAACGACCTCTTTCCGCTGGACGACGAGGGTCTTTTCGTTTCGGTAAATTTGGATATTCACGTCCGCGGTGATACCGCTGGTCAGGATACTATCTGGATTCCGGAATTCGGCGAGCACGAGGAAAGCCTTCTTCTCCGGATCCATGATCATGTTCACCTGGGAGATTTTTCCCGTGAGGGTGCGGCCGATCCATTCGGCTGTCACGGGCTGGCCGGTCTTGATCAGGCCGATTTCGGATGCGGAAACCCAGATGCGTGCCTCCACGGTATCGAGATTGGAAACCGTGAACAGGCTGTCTCCCGACCGGACATGATCGGTCACTTGTACGTCGAGGCGGGTGATGTAGCCGTCTATCGGCGCCTTCACGTTCACGGCGTCGTCCCGGGCTTTGAAATTCGCTTTCGCTATGTCGAACTGGGTTTTCGCGTTGTCGAAGGCCTGCTGGGATATCCCCTTATTTTCGAAGAGGTTCTTGGTTCTCTGGAAAGCCGCTTCCGCGTTTTCGAAATTCGCCTTCGCCTGCTGGTAGGACGGATTGTCCTGGGAGAAGGTCATGACGATCTGATCTTTACCGACCGGGTTTCCCATTTCTATCCGAATGGAGCGGACTACGTCGCTGATGTCCGCGACCGCGGTGGATTCCGAACGTGCTCGGAAGGAGGCCGTGTATTTTATCGTCGATGCGAAAACTCCGGGCTCCATGGTCCGCACGACCACGGGTATCCCGTTTTCCTTATGGATCTGCTCCATGCTTTTGAACTCTTCCTTGTTCGCCCCCCGGGAACACGCGCCGAACAGCAAGGCGGCAGCCGCATAAAGGAAAAGCGGATTTTTTCTCATTGTGATCCTCCGATAGATTCTAAAACGACATTCATATATGAATAATGTTCTATTTCAAACTATGTTCAGAAAAATACACGTTTTTTCCCCCGTGGTCAATCGTCTTTTTCGAATTCATCGGGGGAGATTCGGGAAGGTGATGCCTTCTACGCGGGGGAGGTTTTCGTCTGCAGAGCGGCGACCAGCATGTGCTTGAGCTGATCGATAATTTCTTCTATCGTAAACGAGGGCATAAGAAGGGCCATGTGGCCAATACGGGTTTGCGCGAGGGCCGTTCCGGTGATGTCCCGGAAAAAGCCCTGCAGGAGGTGCATGAAAATGAAGGCCATCAGTTCCGGAGGGCCGCTTCTCGCTATCGTCCCGTCGACGTGACCGATCCGGATCATTTCGGTTATGTTGATACGAAGCTGATTCGCCCTGTGCTGGAGCGACGAGAGCAGATCGATATCGATGTCTTCAGGCTCAATCCGCATCATATATTGGAGGAAGGCTTTCGATTTCGGATGTTCCAGGAGTTGAGAAACGTAATCGATATAAGTCTTGATTTTTTCGATTCCCGTCTCGGCGGTTTTAAGGATCATTTCGGCCCCCTGTTCGTGGATGGAGAAAAACTGCTCGATGATGACTGCCAGAAGATCGAATTTGCTGGGGAAATGGTTGTAAACGGTCCCGGTGCTGACATCCGCCATTTCCGCGATGTCACGGATCGTGGTTTTGTCATAACCTTTCATCTGGAAAAAGAGATGCTCCGCGGCTTCGAGAATCCTTTGTTTCGCCTCGTTTTTTTTTTCTCTCAACACGGCTTTTTTCTCCCACAATCCGTTTCCTCCTATCCTCGAACGCGGACAATAAAAAATCCGCACGGTTCAACTATATCAATAATGGCCGTCCAACGAAAGATGGACCACGAAAGTTCCTTGATCGCCGCCGGCGATATCCAGATTGAATTTGCCGAACTATGCTGAGCCCAGATTTCCGGACGGTTTCCAATAAGAACAAAGTTAGAAGCTTCGTCGTATGATACCATACCGAAGGAGATTTTCGTGAGAAGAAAGTTCGATGAAGAGTTCATGGTCAAGGGAGTTCTTGAAGCGCTGCAGGAAGAGAAAACATTGCAGGAGCCTGCTGACGAGTATGAGGTTCATCCAAACCGGATTAGCGCCTGGAAGAGCAGATTATGGGATATAATCGAAAGTTGTGGATTGGGTAGAACGAGGGTGGGTCCTCGGGTGAGAAATCGAGAAACTCGCGGGTTGGCACGGTGACTTGGATTCCCTTCATCCGGTTTGTCCGCGGCGAAGGAGGGACTACGTAAAACAGTCTCCGGCAATCCCGGGGCGGTTCGCCGGAAACCATGAAACGCGATCAGAATATGGTACAGCAGAAACTTTCGCAACATTATGCACCGCATGTTGCGCAATGTTGCAACTCATGCACATGCTGAAGATGATGCCCTCACTTCTGCAGGGTCCCCTTCCGTATCTTTTCCGCTTCCTCCCGGCCGACGAGCTTCCCGATCAGCGCAAGGGAGAATTCCGCGGCGGTGCCGGGCCCCCGGGACGTAATCAGGTTTCCGTCGGTCACGACCCTGTCGGGAGTGAAGGAGGCGCCCCGCACATCCCTCTCGAACCCGGGGTAGCAGGTGAAGCGCCGGCCCTGCAGCAGGCCGTGGGCGCCCAGCACGACCGCCGGGGCCGCGCAGATGGCGCCGACGAGTTTTCCGGCGGCCAGGGTTTTCCTTACCAAGTCCACCGCGGCGGCGGAATCCGAAATATTCCGGGCTCCCGGCATCCCGCCGGGCAGAACGACCCCGTCCATGTCCGCGGAAAGCTCGCCCACCGCGGCGTCGGCTGATATTTTCACGCCGTGGGCGCCCGTCACCGTTTTACCGGCAACCCCGGCGGTGACGACATCGATGCCGGCGCGGCGGAGAAAATCGATGGGAGTGACGGCCTCGACTTCCTCGAAACCGTCGGCCAGAAGTACGGCAATCTTTTTCATGCTTCAAGTATAAAAACTGCAGCCCTGTTCTACAAGGGATTGTCTGGGTCTATGCCGTATTCCCTGATCTTGTTGTGAAGGGTCCGCCGCGATATTCCCAGGTCTTCCGCCGCCCGGGTCCGGTTGCCTCCGTGCCTCTTCAGGGCCTCCACCACGGCGTACCGCTCCAGGTCCCTGACGGTTCCTCCCACGGGCGGCGGCGTTCCGGCGAAACTTTCCCCCGCCTCAGGCTCGGCCGGCGGCGGGGGAACGGGAACGGCAAGGTCCGCGGGCCGGACGGCTTCCCCCTCCGCGAGGATGCAGCCCCGCTCGATCATGTTCTCCAGTTCCCGCACGTTGCCGGGAAAACGGTATTTCCGCAGGGCCTCGGCGGCTTCCGGGGACAGGAACTTCCGGCCCGCGGAGGCCTGCCGGGCGTATGTGTCCACGAAATGGGCGGCCAGGGGGATGATGTCCTCCGGCCTTTCCCGCAGGGGCGGAATATGGATGCGGATCACGTTGAGCCGGTAAAACAGGTCTTCCCGGAATTTTCCTTCCTTGACCCG
>CAZGUL010000335.1:0-3746 GCA_964529055.1 uncultured Spirochaetaceae bacterium | reverse complement strand
CCGGGGTTCCCGGCGCCGCGTCGGGTGCGAAAAGAACCTCGACGACGCCGTCCGCCTCGGCCGCCAGCAGCATGCCGCTGCTGATCACGCCGCGGAGCTTCGCGGGTTTCAGGTTGGCCACGAGGATTATATGCCGCCCCAGGAGTTCCTCTTCCGTGTAGTGGGGAACCAGGCCGGAAACGATCTGTCTCTCCCCGTCGCCGGTGTCGATGGTCTCTATGTAGAGTTTTTCCGCCCCCGGATGGCGTTCGATCTTCGTGATTTTGGCCACCCGCAGTCCGACGGAAGCGGCGAAGCGTTCCCGCAGCGCCCGGGGGTCCTCGGCCGGGGCTTCCGGCGCCGTTTCGGCCGGCGCCGCGGCCTTTGCCTGCGGTTCCGCCGCGCCGGCGGCCTTCGCCTCCGCGTCGGCCTTTTCCTTCCGTTCCTTCTGGCTGCCGGAGAACCTTTCCCGGAGCGCCTCGATCTCCTCGTCCTCTATCCGGCGGAAGAGTATCTCCGGGGACGTCACCCCCGCGACGCCTTCGTACCGGAGAAGGTCCTTCCAGCCCGGAGTCTTCGCGCCCAGGAAGCCGGCGATCCTGTCCGCCGTTCCCGGCATGACGGGCGCGGCGAGCACCGCCAGGTCCCGGACGAGATAGATCAGGTTCCGGAGCAGTGAGGCCGCCTTCGCGGGATCGGAAACGCGGGTTTTCCACGGTTCCCCGTCCTGGAAGGCCTTGTTGCCGAAGGAGGACAGGGCCAGGGTTTCCCGGAACGCGTCCCGGAGCTCGGCCCGTTCGTAGTGGGCACGGATGCGATCCTCATGGGCGGCGACCTCCTTCATGAAGGCTTCGTCCGCCGGGGCTTCCGGCACCTTTCCGCCGTAGTACCGGGCCGCGAAGGTCAGGGTCCTGTTGACCAGGTTGCCCAGGTTGCCGATGAGCTCGGAGTTGACCTTCTCCTGGAAATCCTTCCACGTGAAGAGGTAGTCCGAGGTTTCCGGGCGGTTGTAGAAGATATAGAACCGCCAGACGTCGGCGGGGATGCCCGTGTCCCGGGCGTCGGTGCCGAAAACGCCGATGCCCTTGCTCTTCGAGAATTTGCCGCTTTCGTAGTTCAGGTACTCGGTGGAGGACATGTGGTGCAGCATCGTCCAGGTCTGACCGCTGCCCAGCAGGGACGACGGGAAAATGACGGTGTGAAAAGGAATATTGTCCTTGCCGATGAACTGGTAGAGCTCCACCTCCCCGGGGCTGCGCCACCACTTTTCCCAGTCCTTCGTGTGGGACGCGGTTATCGAAATGTAACCGATGGGCGCGTCGAACCAGACGTAAAAGACCTTGTCCTCGAATCCCTTTTTCGGCACCGGGATGCCCCATTTCAGGTCCCGGGTGATGGCCCTTTCTTTGAGGCCGTCCCGGATCCAGGCTTCGGTCATCTTGATCGCGTTGCGGGCCCAGAATCCGCGGACGGATGCCTCGGAGATCCACTTTTCCAGGACCGGCCGTATCGCCGGCAGATCGATGTAGAGGTGCTTCGTCGATTTCAGCTCAGGGGAACCTCCGCAGACTCCGCAGCGGGGACCCTGCAGTTCCGTGGGCTCCAGCAGCTTGCCGCAGCTTTCGCACTGGTCGCCCCGCGCCTCGGCGTAGCCGCAGTGGGGGCAGGCGCCCCTGACGTACCGGTCCGCCAGGAACCGCGAGCAGGTCCCGCAGTACAGCTGTTCTATGGTTTTCTCTTTTATGTATCCGTTCCTGTCAAGGTGCAGGAAGATGTCCTGGGTGATTTTGATGTGTTCCGGGCAGGAGGTTCGGCCGAACTTGTCGAAGGCGATGTTGAACCAGTCGTAAATATCGCAGTGCACCGTGTAGAAACGGTCGCAGAGCTCCCGGGGCGTTATCCCCTCCTCCAGGGCCTTCGTTTCCGTGGCGGTGCCGTACTCGTCGGTGCCGCAGACGTACAGCGTATCGTAGCCGGCCAGGCGGCAGAAGCGGGCAAACACGTCGGCGCTCAGGACCTGGATCAGGTTTCCCAGGTGGGGGATGTTGTTCACGTACGGCAGGGCGGAGGTGATGAGTCTTTTCTTCATAATGGGGAACTATACTTTTTAGGGCGAAAATAATCAATGCGGAGGCGGAAAAACGGCCCGCGGCTCCGGGGCGGCGACCGCCTCCCAGGCGGCGCCTTCCGCCGCGGCTTGACTTTGGGCCGGGTTATGGGTAGCTTGAAAAGGTATACAAACCAAGGAGGCGATATGCCCGAACGAGACGTAACGCCGCCGAAAATGCCTTTTACGCTCCAGCCCAAAATGATTATTCTGATTTTGGTTGTCGCCGCGGCTGTTTCGGTGGTCATGAGCAGCTTCTTCGTGGTCGATCAGACCGAGGAAGCCGTAGTCCTGCGATTCGGTGAGTTCAACCGGATGGCCCAGCCCGGGCTCAACTTCAAAATGCCCTTCAACATCGAAAAGAATTACAACGTACCCACCCAGGTCATCCAGAACATGACCTTCGGCTTCCGCACCCAGAGGCCGGGGGTCACCACGGTCTACGAGGACAGGGATTTTCCGGAAGAGTCCATCATGCTCACCGGGGACCTCAACATCGCGGACGTGGAGTGGATAATCCAGTTCCGGATCACCGATCCCCAGGCGTGGCTTTTCAACATCGAGAACCACACGAAAACGATCCGCGACATTTCCCAGTCCGTCGTCAACATGCTCGTCGGCGACCGGGCCATTCTGGACGTGCTGGGCCCCGAGAGGACGGCCATCGAAGTCCAGGGCCAGGATCTGATGAACGAAATCTTCGGGAGCTACAAATTCGGCATCCGGGTCACCACGGTCAAGCTCCAGAACGTCGTGCCGCCCAAGGGCACCGTCCAGGACGCCTTCGAGGACGTCAACAAGGCGATCCAGGACATGAACCGTCTCATCAACGAAGGCAAGGAAGCCTACAACAAGGAAATCCCGAAGGCGAAGGGAGAAGCCGACCAGCTCGTCCAGATAGCGAAGGGATACGCCGCCGAACGGGTCAACCGGGCGCGGGGCGATGTCGCCCGTTTCCGGTCGGTGCTGAACGAATACCGGAAGGACCGGAACACCACCCGGACCCGGCTCTACTACGAAATGATCGAGGACGTTTTCAAGGACGAAAAGAACGTGGACCTCATCGACAAGAACCTGAAGAATTTCATTCCCCTGAAGAACATCGATTCCCAGGGCGCGGCGGGAGGTTCCAGATGAATAAATCAGTCACCGTCCTGATCGTCGTTTCGATCATCCTCGGGATACTCCTGCTGCTCGGACCCTTCTTCATCGTCGAGGAAGGAGAGCAGGCCGTGGTCATCCGGTTCGGCGAGATCGTGAACCAGGAAACCACCGCGGGTCTCAAGTTCAAGGTGCCCATGGTGGACAACGTGGTGAAATATTCGAAGAAGATCCTGCCATGGGACGGCGAGCCCCAGCGCGTGCCGACCCGGGAAAACCAGTTCATCTGGGTGGACGTCACCGCCAGATGGAGGATCGTCGATCCCACAAAATTCTACGCGTCGGTCAATACGGTGGAGCGGGCCTTCGACCGGCTCAACGACATCATCGACTCGGTGGTTCGGACGACCATAGCGGACAACTTCCTGCGGGAAGCGGTGCGCAACTCCAACATCATCAACGAGATCAAAAGGAGCGATGTCCCCACCGAGGCCGCGTCGGAGGACATCGAGGGAATCCGGGAGATTTCCCAGTTCACCAGCTCCCAGGTAAAGCAGGA
>CAZGUL010000334.1:0-3771 GCA_964529055.1 uncultured Spirochaetaceae bacterium | reverse complement strand
GTCCGTCGATCCCACAACAGCCGCGCTGGTGGAACCTTTCGCGGTGGCCGTCCACGATGTGAGACGAAGCGGGCTCCGACTGGGCGACACGGTATGCGTCATCGGAGCCGGAACGATCGGGATCCTTCTCGCTATGGCGGCGGAAATGGCCGGCGCCGGCCCAATCGCCTTGTGCGAAATCGACGAAAAGCGTAAGACGTTCGCCCGGGAAATGGGCTTTCCGGTTTTCGATCCGAAAGAGCCCGACTTTGAGAGGCGCGTTCTCGATTATTCCGGCGGGAGGGGCTACGACCGGGTGTTCGAGGTTTCAGGCGCTCAGGGGGGATGCGACCTCATGACGAGATTCGCCAAAACCGGCGCAACGGTCATACCGGTCGGCATCCCGAGCCGGCCACTGTCCGTCGACGTGGTTGCCGTGATTCTCAAGGAACTTGACGTGAAAGGCGTGCGAATTCACACGTTCAACAATTTCAAGGCCTCCGCCGACATCATCAACGGCGGAACGATCGCCTCCCGGCTGCATAAAGTTATAAGCAAAATCTATGATCCCGGCGATGTCCGCAGAGCCTTCGCCGATCTGGAGTCCGACAAATCCATCGTCAAGGCTCTCATACGCTTTCATTAATCAGGAGGATTGCATGACATCGAAAGAAAGAGTAATGACTACTTTTCGGCACCAGGAACCGGATCGCGTCCCCATGGGAGAAATGCATATCATGTCCCACGCTTCGAGCCAGATTCTGGGGAGGGAAACAATAACCGGCGAAGGCGGAATGTACATGAAAATGGCAAAACTCGTTTCGGAAGGGCGCCGCGACGAATTCGTCGAGAGAATCGCGAACGACACCCTTGAGGTGGTCCGCAAGATCGGACATGATCTCATAGAGACGGAGATGGACCCCGCGAAGGAAAGTACGTACGAAATTACCGAAATCTCAGACCACGGCTGGACCGAGGTGGACAAGGATACCGGACATTGGCGTAAATTTATCTACGAAAAAGAAAACGATGCAGTACTTGAAGTCGACTCCTTTGAAAAGCAGGGGGGTCTCAAGGCCATTACCGAACATATCGAAGCGCTGGAAAAATCCCGCTTCCGCATCGACGGCAGCTGCTTCGATTCGACCAGGGAGGTGTGCAGGAAGGCGAAGGACGAGCTATTCTGCATGGGCAAGATCCCGAATCACATACCATCGGGAAGAAGCTGGTATACGGACTTCATGGAACTGGCGCTCATGGAGCCCGAACTGACGAAGCGGCTCCTGGACGCGTATACGGCCTACGCGATCGAGGCCGCGAAATGGTACGCGGAATGCGGGGTGGACGGCGTGGTAATCGCGTGCGACTGGGCGATGAACTCAGGCCCCATTTTCCCGCCGTCTTTCATCGAAGAGTACATGGTGCCGCAGGTCAACGCCATCGCCGATGTCTGTCACGAGAAGGGCATCCTTGTCATAAAACACTCGGACGGCAACATCATGCCCATCGAGGATCTCTTCTTCAACATGCGGATCGACGGGTTTCAGAGCATCGAGCCTCACGCGGGAATGAGCCTGGCGGAGGTAAAGCGAAAATACGGTAACAAGATCACCTTGATGGGAAACGTCGACTGCGGAAGAACGCTGCCCTACGGAACCAAGGAACAAATTGTCGAGGAAACGAAGGCCTGCATTAGGGACGGCGCTCCCGGAGGCGGATATATACTTTCGAGCTCCAATACGATAATGTATCCCATCTCGGGCGACGCGTTGATGACGATGGTGGAGACGGTTCAAAAATACGGCAACTATCCCATCCGGCTGTAGCGCCCCGCGTGCGAAAACGGCGCCCGGGAACCTCGCAAGGAGGTTTTCATGAAGCTCGGATTCGGTTTTTACTGCTACATGCTGAACGACGACCACTACAGTTTCGCCCGGCAGTGCGGGGCGACCCACGCCGTCGTCCATCTTACCGATTACTTCCACGAGGGAAGCGGCCACACCGCGGCGGAAAACCAGCCCGTGGGCGACGCGCACGGGTGGGGGGTGGCGGGAGCGACCCTCGGACTGTGGAACTACGGGAGCTTCGTCAAAATCCGGGACGCCATGGCCCGGCACGGCCTTGTCCTCGAAGCGCTGGAGAATTTCGATCCCGCCCTGTGGCACGACGTTCTTCTCGACGGCCCCCGCAGAGATGAGCAGATACGAGGTCTCAAGGACATCGTCCGCGACGCCGGCCGGGCGGGAATCAGAACCATCGGTTACAACTTCAGCCTCGCCGGGGTGGCCGGCAGGATCACCGGCAACTTCGCCCGGGGGGGGGCGGCGTCGGTGGGGGTGGACGGCGGCATCGACGATCCCATACCGAACGGCATGGTGTGGAACATGATCTACGACCGGTCGGCGCCTCCGGGTTTCCTGCCGGAAATCTCCGAAGAGGAGCTCTGGCGGCGGCACGACCGGTTCCTGGACGACATGCTGCCCGTCGCGGAGAAGGCCGGCGTCATGCTGGCGCTGCACCCGGACGATCCGCCTTTGGAGCGGGTCCGCCGCCAGCCGCGGCTGGTCTACCGCCACGACCTGTACCAGAAGATCCTGGACCGGCACCCCTCGGCCTTCTGGGGCCTGGAGTTCTGCCTGGGGACGCTGGCGGAAATGCCCGGCGACGTGTACGCCGCCGTGGAGCGGTACGCGGCGCAGAAACGGGTGGCCTACATCCACTTTCGCAACGTGGTCGGGAAGGCGCCGCACTACAAGGAAGTGTTCATCGACGAGGGCGACCTGGATATGCACCGGGTCATGCGGATCCTGAAAAAGCACGACTACCGGGGAGTCCTGATTCCGGACCACACCCCGCAGATGACCTGCGCGGCCCCGTGGCACGCCGGCATGGCCTACGCGATGGGCTACATCGGCGCCCTGATCCGTGAAAATTCTTGACAGCCCCGATTTCGGGTGGTAGAATTTTCGCCTGCAAGCGGTATTCGAAACAATACGCCAACTCAAAGGAGGAAATCATGACACGAAAGAAAGCGGCGGCGGTCCTGGCGCTCCTGGTCTTCTGCCTGCCCCTGGTCTTCGCGGCGGGAGCGAAAGAAGAAAAGACGTACAAGCTGCGCACGTCCACCAATCTCGGCCCCGGCGGGACCGTGGGGAGGGCATTGAAATTCTTCGTCGAAAACGTGGAAAAGGACGCGGGAGGACGGATAAAACCCACGGCGAATTTCGGCAGCGAGCTGGGGACCCAGCGGGAACAGGTCGAAATGGCCAAAACCGGCTCCCTGGAAATGGTGGTGTCCGCGCCGGGCACCGGACCGGGTGCGTATGTTCCGCAGCTTCAGGCGATCGACCTTCCCTATCTTTTCAAGGACGAGGAGCATTTCGTCCGGGTGCTGAACGGTGTCGAGGCGGAAATCTCCCGGCTTCTCGCGCCCCACAATTTTGTCGCCGTGGGCGGGCAGAACATGGGATTCCGCCACATGCTGATCAAACAGCGGCCCGTTTTCGAACCCGCGGACCTGAAGGGCCTCAAAATGCGCGGACCGAATCCGGTGTTCGTGACGATGTTCCAGGCCCTCGGGGCGAGCGGGGTGACCACCGACTGGACCGACGTCTACACGTCCCTGCAGACAGGGGTCATCGACGGTATGGAAGCGTCCCCGGACATGATCTACACCATGAAATTCCAGGAGCAGGCGAAGTTCCTCAGCAAGACCTTCCACAACGCATCCTGCGTCTTCTACTTCTTCAACAAGAGCTGGCTCGAGTCGCTGCCGGAACAGGGGCTGATGTT
>CAZGUL010000333.1:0-3778 GCA_964529055.1 uncultured Spirochaetaceae bacterium | reverse complement strand
CGCAACGGATTGGTCATCGATGTCACCGCCGGCCTTTCCGGACTCGCCGCCCTGCCGGGCCGCTCGATCCGGGGAATGATACGGTCTTTCCGCTGGCAGCGGCAGATGAGAAACGTCTACTCCCGCACGGGGTCCGCGTCGCGCGGGCGTTCGTTCCTGGCCCCGGCCTTCTCGGCGGCGGGCGGCTTCGCCGGGGCGGCGGCCGGAGGGCTCCCGGAAACCGTGGCGGCCGCGCGGGCCTTCTCGAAATACCTGTTTTATCTCGCGGCGGCCTTCGCCGCGGCATTCATGCTTTACGCGGCGGCGGGAATCTCCGCTTCCTATCTCGTCCTCCGGACGGCGGACATATCCCTTCCCCAGGAAGGGGAAATCGAATCCCTGCTTCAGGCGTACGTGGAGCCTCCGTCCCCGGACGTTCTGGAAGGGGAAATGAGAAACCCCGACCCCGTCCGTTTCACGGCCCTCAGCCTGGCCACCCGGAGCATCGGCCCAGGGGACACGATTTCCGCCATAGCCCGGGACGCGGGTCTCAACCTGGACACCGTGGTCAGCCTGAACCGCATCGAGGACGTCCGCCGGGTCCCCGTGGGAGCGGCGCTGAAGCTGCCGAACCAGAACGGGGTCCTGTACACCGTCCGGCGCGGGGACTCCCTCAGCTCGATTTCCCGGGTCTTCAACGTGGGGATGAACGCCCTCGCTGATGTCAACAACCTGGAATCCTCGACGATCCATCCGGGCCAGGATCTGTTCATTCCCGGCGCGCGGATGAAGCCCCTGGAACTGAAGAAGGTCCTGGGCGAACTCTTCATCTATCCCGTCACGGGGAGACTCACCAGCACCTTCGGGCCGCGGAACGATCCGTTCACCGGAGTGCGGCGTTTCCACAACGGCATCGACATCGCGGGGTCGATCGGGACCCCGGTGAACGCCGCCATGGCGGGCAGAATCGTCAAGATCGGCGTGCATCCCAGCTACGGCCGGTACGTCATCATGAGCCACGCTTCGGGGTACCAGACCTGGTACGCCCACCTGAACCGGACCGTTCTCCCCGTGGGGTCCACGGCGGCGCAGGGGGAGATGATCGGCGAAATGGGCAACACCGGATACTCCACCGGGCCGCATCTGCATTTTTCGGTGTTCAAAAACGGTTCTCCGGTAGACCCGATGAAATTTTTGCGATAGAATATGAGATGTACTGGGAGGTACATTCCTGTATGCGCAGATTCGTGATCTTCATCACCCTTCTGTTCGCTCTTTTCACCTTCATCAACGCGTATACGAGCGAGCGGATCCAGGATCCAAAAAGTAGAACGGCCGAAATCGGCGGAACCCCGAGGCACTAGAGCCTCGGGGCTTTTTTTATTTCCCGTGACAGTATTTGTATTTTTTCCCGCTTCCGCAGGGGCAGGGATCGTTCCGGCCCACCTTGGGGAAGGACCGGTGCACCTGGACCTTCTCGGGCTGGGCCTGCCGCATCTCTCCCGCTCCGCCCGGGGAGCCCCGCCCTCCGAAGGCGCTCATCTGGCTGTGGCTCGCGGTGCCCACCGGGACCCGCGCGGACTGCACGGGCGCCGCCCGGGGCCCCTCCACCCGGATGATGAACATCTTTTTCGCGATGCCAGCCCGGATGTCGTAGAGGAGCTGGTCGAAAATCTGGAAACCTTCGAGTTTGTATTCCAGGAGCGGATTTTTCTGGCCGTAGGAGCGCAGGTAGACCGCTTCCCGCAGGGCTTCCAGGTTTTCCAGATGGTCCTGCCACTTGCTGTCGATGGCCTTCAGGTACTCGAAGCGGATGACCATGTTCAGGTATTCCCCGCCCAGGAGCGCCGCCTTGCCGTCCAGGTCGGCCGTCAGGTCCTTCATGATCAGGGCCCTGAGTTCCGACGGCGGGGTGCCGGTAAGATCGTCAGCCGGCTTCGACGGGGTGTAGAGGAACTGGTTTTTCAGTGACCGCAGAAGGTCGGCGAGAACGGTGGGGTCCTCCCCGCGGGTCTTCTCGTAGGGTTCGACTATCTCATCCACCAGCTCCTCCGCCGTGGACAGCACCCGGTCCCTCAGGTTCGGGTCCGTCAGGATTTCGTCCCGGCGGGAGTAGATGAATTTCCGCTGTTCGTTCAGGACGTCGTCGTAGTCCAGGAGGTGCTTGCGGATCTCGAAGTTCCGCTCCTCAACCTTCGTCTGGGCCCGTTCGATGGTCCTGTTCAGCAGGGGGTGGTTCAGCGGTTCGCCGGGCCGCATGCCCACCTTCGCGAGCAGCCCTTTCAGGTTTCCCCGCCCGCCGCCGAACAGGCGCATCAGATCGTCGTCCATGGACAGGAAGAAACGGGACATCCCGGGGTCGCCCTGGCGGCCCGAGCGGCCGCGGAGCTGGTTGTCGATGCGCCGCGATTCGTGGCGTTCCGTGCCGAGCACGTACAGTCCGCCCAGGGATTTGACCTCCCGGTACTGCTCCTGCCACAGGGCGAATTCCCTGGCCCAGGCCTCCCTGTACTGATCCGGCGTCGCGTCCGTGCCGGCCCGCTTCCGGGCGCGGTATTCCGGGTTGCCGCCGAGCTTGATGTCCGTTCCGCGGCCGGCCATGTTCGTCGCGATGGTGACCGCGCCCTTCGCGCCGGCCTCGGCGATGATGAGGGCTTCCCGCGCGTGGTTCTTCGCGTTCAGCACCTCGTGCCGGACCCCGCGTTTCGTCAGCATCCGGGACAGAATTTCCGATTTTTCTATCGATACGGTGCCCACCAGCAGGGGCTGGCCCTTCCTGTTGACCTCGGTGATTTCGTCGCAGATCGCCTCGAACTTGTCGGACTCGTCCAGGTAGATGAGATCGTCCTCGTCGGCCCGGATGACCGGCCTGTTGGTGGGAATGACGACAACTTCCAGATTGTAGATTTTGCCGAATTCCTTGGCTTCCGTGTCCGCCGTGCCGGTCATACCGGCGATCTTTTCGTACATGCGGAAGAAGTTCTGGAAGGTGATGGTGGCCAGCGTTCGGTTCCGCTCGGCAACCCTGATGGCTTCCTTCGCCTCGATGGCCTGGTGCAGGCCGTCGGAGTACCGCCGGCCGTGGAGGATGCGGCCGGTGAACTCGTCCACGATCTGCACCTGTCCTTCCTGGACCACGTAGTCCGTGTCCTTGTGGAAGAGGTGGTGGGCCCGCAGGGCCTGGGTCATGTAGTGGATGAGTTCGAAATTCTCGTCCAGGAACAGGGAACCGGAAATGATCTTCCGTCCCTGCAGCACCGATTCCAGGTGGTTGAGCCCCTCGTCGGTGAAGGAGATGCGTTTTCCCTTCTCGTCGATCTTGAAGTCCCCGGTCGGCTCCTCCGGATAGTCGCCGGTGGCCGGGTCCTTGGCGCATTCCACAAGGTATTTGACGATCCTGTTGGCCTCGATGAATTTGGCCGTGTCGTCCTCGGCGGCGCCGGAAATGATCAGCGGGGTCCGCGCCTCGTCGATCAGGATGGAGTCGATCTCGTCGATGATGCAGTAGTTGTGGGACCTCTGGACCCGGGACTCGAAGTCGTAGCGCATGTTGTCCCGCAGGTAGTCGAACCCGAACTCGTTGTTCGTGCCGTAGGTGATGTCCCGGGAGTAGGCGGCCTTCCGCGATTCGTTGTCCATCTGGGACAGGATGACCCCGACGGAAACCCCCAGCAGCTTGTAGACACCCCCCATCCACGCCGAGTCGCGCTCCGCCAGATAGTCGTTGACGGTGACGATGTGGACGCCCTTTCCGCCGATGGCGTTGAGGTACGCCGCCGGTACGGACGAGAGGGTTTTT
>CAZGUL010000332.1:0-3783 GCA_964529055.1 uncultured Spirochaetaceae bacterium | reverse complement strand
GGCCCGCGAATACTACGAACAGGGGGCCGACGAGATCGTTTTCTACGACATCACCGCATCGGCGGAAGGACGGGGCATCCTGCTGGATGTGGTCGAGCGAACGGCGGAAAACATCTTCATCCCCCTCTGCGTAGGCGGGGGCCTGACCTCGGCTGCCGACATGCGCGCCGTGCTTCTCGCGGGAGCGGAGAAAGTGAGCCTCAACAGCGGGGCCGTCAAAAACCCCGGGATCATCGAGGAGGGCGCCGCCCTCTTCGGCAGCCAGGCCGTCGTTCTCGGCATGGATGCCCTCCGGGACCCCTCCCTGCCCTGCGGCTACCGGGTCGTCGTGAACGGCGGACGCACCCCCACCGGCCTGGACGCCCTCGCCTGGGCCCGGCGGGCCGTGAGTCTCGGGGCGGGCGAAATCGTGGTCAATTCCATCGACGCCGACGGAACGAACGCGGGGTACGAGATCCCGCTGACCCGCATGATTTCGGAATCCGTCGGCGTTCCCGTCGTCGCGTCCGGGGGTGCGGGAAAACCCGAACATCTGGCCGAGGTCCTGTCCGCCGGAAAGGCGGACGCGGCCCTCGTCGCGTCGATGGTCCATTACGGAAGATACGATATACAGGAAATCAAGAAATTTCTCGGCGAGGCGGGGATTCCCGTCCGCCTTTCGGAGCCGGCACGACAATGACGACGGAAATGCCCACACTGGCCGTATCGCATGCGGCGCTTTTCATTCCGATGATATGCGCGGGGATACTCGCCACCGAAGCGGTTTTCTTTTGTTATATCTATACAAGGGAAAGAGATAAACTTTATCTATCCCTCGTGGTCCTCTCGGCGCTCTCTCTGGTGTTCGTCGCAGCGGAGGGGTTCCTGCTGTATTTCAGCGGAATCCTTCTCAAGACCGGACTGGGCCGGCAGCTGCACCGGATCGAGCAGACCGCGGCGGTTTTTTTCATCCCCGCCATACCGTATCTCATCGAAAAACTGCTGAAACCCGCGGGACTGCACGGGAAGATCAATTCCGTCGTTTTCCGCGCCGGTCTCGCCGCAGCGGCGGTCATCGCGGCGGCGGCCTTCGTGTTTCCCGACCTGTTCATCTCGGTTCGGTTTCCTCATCCCCGGCCCCTCGGCTACGCGGGAGACCTGGGCCGGGGCCGCGAAGGAGTACTGTACGCGGCGCGGGATGTTCTCCTCGGCCTCATGTTCCTGTACGCCATCTTCGCGTCCGCACGGGCACTGGCCCGCAAAAAGGACGTTCCCCACCTTCTTCCCCTTTTCGCGGGTCTGATTTTCGCCGTTTTCATGGGTTTCAGCGACATGCTGTACGTCCACGCGAAAATCTTCATCGACCCCTTCCGCGGCCAGCTGTTCTCCCGGACCGCCGTGGGACTCATGGTTTTTTCGTTCATCGCCACCGCCGTGTTCATGAAGCGCTTCATCGACGAGGCGAAGCGCACCGAGGCCGCCTACGCCGACCTGGAAAAGTCCCGCAGGGAGCTGCTCTTCCTCGCCTATCACGATCCCATCACCGGTCTCCAGAACCGGCGGGCTTTCACGGAAAGGCTGGAGGAATCCATAGCCCAGGCCGGGAGGTCGGAGCGGGAAAACCTCCGGGGCGTGCTGATCTTCGCCTGCGGAGGATTCCGGGACCTGAACGACCGGCTGGGACACGATATCGGCGACTGGCTCATCACCGAGGCGGGGGAACGGATAAAAAAAATAAAACGCAAATCCGACCTTCTGTTCCGGACCGATTCCGACGAATTCGGCCTCCTTTTGACCCGGATCAAGAACGAACCGGACTGCGCCATCGTGGCGGAAAAGATCGCCCGGGGCCTCCGGAAGCCCTACGTGTTCGGCAACCACACGTTATTCCTGACCCCCCGGGCCGGCATCGCCGTTTACCCCAAGGACGGAAGCGACGCCCCCACGCTTATCCGCAACGCGGGTTCGGCCCTGGTGGAGGCGAAAAACGAGGGAAACGAATACGCGTTTTACACCAGTTCCCTGCACCAGAAGGCGCTGGACCGGATAACCCTGCTGCATTCGCTGCGCCACGCCCTGGAAACGGACCAGTTTGAGCTGTACTACCAGCCCCAGATCGGTCCGGGAAACGCGGTGGTGGGCGCCGAGGCCCTGCTCCGGTGGAAACATCCCGACCTGGGTTTCATACCTCCCGCGAATTTCATCCCCCTGGCGGAGGAAACCGGGCTCATCGTTCCGCTGGGAAGATGGGTATTGTACCAGGCCTGCCACCAGTCCCGGGAATGGCGGAACCTGGGCCTGGACATTCCGGTTTCCATCAATCTTTCGTCCCAGCAGATGAAGGACAAGAGCATTCTGAGTCTGGTGGAGAATTCGGTGCGCAAAAACGGCCTGGCGCCGGAAAACCTCCACATCGAGATCACCGAATCGACCTTGATGGAAAACCTGGACAAGAACCTGGTCGTCCTGCGGAGCATCCGGGAGCTGGGCTGTCTCTTTTCGATAGACGACTTCGGCACCGGCTATTCGTCCTTGAGCTACCTGAAAACCCTCCCGATCAACGCCATCAAGATAGACCGGTCCTTCATAGACGAGCTTCCCGGCGATCAGCAGGACGCGGCCCTCGTCCGGGCGATAACCGCCATGGCCAGGGGTCTCAATCTCCAGGTCGTCGCCGAAGGCGTGGAAACCGAGGACCAGCTCCGGTTTCTGACGTCCGTGGGATGCAGCATCATCCAGGGCTACTATTACAGCAAACCCATACCGGCCCGGGACTTCATCGAATTCACGCGCAAGCCGATATTGCCGAAGAGCCTCGTCGTCTAGTATATTGTCGCCATAGGATTAATTTTCGTCTTTTGATTGTGTAGGAGCTTCCGGTATGCCCAACTACGATTACGAATGCAAGGCCTGCGGTCACGACTTCGAAGTGTTCCAGAATATGTCCGATCCCCCCCTCACGAAGTGCCCCAAATGCGGGGGCTCCGTGCGCCGCCTCATCGGCGGGGGCCTGGGAATCATCTTCAAGGGCAGCGGGTTTTACGTCACGGACAGCAAGAAATCCTCCTCCGTGATGGCGCCGGGAAAGGGTTCGGAGGAAAGCAAACCCGCCGAATCGTCCGCCGCGAAGGAACCGGCTTCCAAAAAGGAAGCCCCGAAATCCGAGTCCACGAAAGCCGCGGTATAGATCCGCTCACGCGCCGAACTTTCGGACCTCCGCTGCCCGCAGGGCTTTCCGGAGTTCCTCCTCGATTTCCAGCCCCCTGTAGAACGCTGCCGTTTCCGAAAATTTCGGCCGGGTCACCGGATGGCGGGACGCGAAGACGACACAGCAGTCGTCGTACGGCAGGATGGACGTCCCGTAGGTCCCTATGGAGCGGGCGGTTTCGATGATCCTTTCCTTGTCCAGCCCGACCAGGGGACGGAGCACCGGAAGACTCGCGAAGGACCCGGTGAACCGGAGGCTTTCCGCCGTCTGACTCGCCACCTGACTCAGGCTTTCGCCGGTGACCAGGCAGTTCGCGTCGTGCCGGAAGGCGAGCATGTCGGCGATCCGCATCATGCAGGCCCGGGACAGCAGCGTGGTCCGGTCCTCCGGAGCCCTTTCCCGTATTCTCACCATGATGTCCGTGAAGGGGACCACGTACAGGTCTATCCGCCCGATCCGGTCCGCCAGGAGCCCCGCCAGGGCTTCCACCTTCTCCCGGGCCGCGTTTCCCGTGTAGGGGTAGGCGTGAAAATACACCGCGTCGATCCGGAGGCCGCGTTTGGCCATCATGTAACCCGCCACGGGGGAATCGATGC
>CAZGUL010000331.1:0-3788 GCA_964529055.1 uncultured Spirochaetaceae bacterium | reverse complement strand
GGCCCGGTGCAGGGAAGGCAAGGCGGCCCTGAAGGACCTTTCGGGCGGCACCTTCACGATCTCGAACATCGGCGCGGCGGGGGTCGAGTTCTTCACCCCCGTGATAAATCCCCCGCAGACGGGAATCCTCGGCGTCGGGAAGATCGACTACAAAAGGAAAAAGACCCCCGCGGGCATGATCGATTATCCCTCCATCGGCCTGTCCCTGACGGTGGATCACCGGGCGGTGGACGGCGCCCCCGCCGCGGGGTTCCTGCAGGCGTTGTCCGCCGAACTCGAAAGTTTTCCCCTTCTTCTCGTGAAATAGCTAAAAGCGGAAACCGCTCCGCTCGTCCCGGGTGATCTTCGCGACAAAGCCTTCGTCGCGGATCCGGACGAGCGGGGGCAGGTCGCCTTCCAGGCCGACCTTCTCCCCCACGACGATCAGCACACCGTGAACGCCCGGGATCCGGCACACCCGGTCGAGCGCGTCCGGGATGTCCTCCGCGTTCCGTACCAGGTTTCCCGCCAGCGTCGCCGCCGCGTCGGCCAGAGCCCCGTCGGACGCGACCGCTGTGGCCAGGTCGGCCCTGCCGAAACTGAGGGAATGCCCCATGGTCCCCGACGACGAGCAGACCGCCAGGGGCATGCGGCCGGCGGGGACGGCGAAGCCGATGCGGCCGGAAACGGAACTTTTTCCGGCGAAGAGCCCCACCACAGTCTCCCGGGGAGTCCACAGAAAGATGTCCCCGCCGTTCTCCACCACGACGCCGTCCCGCGCCGCCGGGTCCGGGTCCGCCGGGTCCGGGGATGGAATTCCCGCGCCGGGGGCCGGCCGCAGCGCCGCGCGGACCGCCGCCTCGGCGATCGCTCCCGCCACCGCCGCCATGGGTCCGACGCCGGTGAGCTGTGCCGCGGCGTGCATGGCCCGGGCGACGGGAGGGGCGTCCGGAAGGACCGGCACCGGCTCGAGGGAGGATGCGAACAGGGGATGGCGGGAAATATAGCTTTCCAATGCCTCCCGCAGGCGGACGATTTCGGCGGTCACCAGGTCGGGCCGGGACGCGAAGAAGCGGTAATGGGCGTCCTTGTAGGAAAAGGTCCGGTACGTCACCCCGGGCCTAGAAAACGGATGCGCACGCCCCGAAGGGACACATGTCCAGGCAGTTCATGCATTCGATGCACTGGTCCGGGTCGAACGTGATCCTCATCGTCCGCCGGTCCGGGACGTGAAGGGCCCGCGTCGGGCAATGGGTCACGCAGTTTCCGCAGCTCGTACAGCGTTCCTCGTCCCACCTCATCCCCTTGACCCCTTCCCGGATCTGCACCCCCAGGGATCGTATCCAGTCGCAGGCCCGGCGGATGTCTTCCTCCGTCCCCGAAAGATCAAGCAGGAGGTAACCCTCCTCGTCGGGAGTCACCTTGGCGCGGAAAATATTGACGAGAAGATCGTAATCCTTCACGAGCTGGTAGACGATGGGCTTCTCCGTTTCGCTTTTCGGAAAGTAAAAAAGAACCTTTTTCGTGGGATTCATGAGTTTCTGCCTCGGATTTCCAGAGATTTCATCGATCGCCCCAAGGGCAGCGATTCCATCGGCCGGGACAGAAGGAATTCGCCCCGGGCGATTTCGTCCTTCAGGATGTGGGAAATTTCCTGCGCCATCGCGTAGGAGGACATGGCGCCGGTTTCCACCTTCCTGCCCTGCACGGTGATTTCGCCGCTCTTCAGCTCCTCGTAGGTGACCCGGGCCAGGATCTTGCCGGTGCGTTCCGGGTAATCCTTCGCGTAATCGATGACCGTGGCGTAAATGTCCCTGTCCCGCACGGTCGTGCGCCGCAGGATGTCCGCGCTGAGGACCGGAATCGGGATGCCGACCCCCAGGGACAGGGACACCCCGTATCCGACGAGGCGGACACCCCTGACGAATTTCTTCCGCATGCGTTTCATGTCCGCCGTCAGGGCGAGGGTTCCGGCGCCTTCCATCGGCACGTCGTTGGACGAGCGCTCGCAGAGGGACGCGAACTGGGTGCCTTCCGCGTACACGTGCCCCCGCGCCCCGGCGAGCCATACCGCGGTGCCCACGCCGATGGTCTCGTACAGCGGATCGTTCAGCAGCGGGGAAAGCTGGCCTGCCGACGAGTAGCCGGCGTTTTTCATGCCCGGTTTCAGCATGCCCAGATAGGTGTAGATGGGCCTTTCGGAGGAGTTCACCGCCACGTTGTAGTTCTGGTAGCAGTTGCGGGGGTTGACCATGACGGCCTGGTTCAGGTCGTCGATGGTGAGCCAGGTCCGGAGCTCCCGTTTGGGATAGTCGTCGGTGCCGTAGGAAAGGGCGAAAAGCTGGACTTTCTCGCCGGCGACGAGTCTCTCGATGACGTGGCCGCCGCCGAAGCGGAATTCTCCGGGGTAATCCATGTTGGCCGGATCGTTGTGGCGGAGCTGGGTCGCCCCCAGGTACGCGTCCACGGCGGCGATCCCCGAATAAACCGGAACGTCGTCGAGCCAGGCCTCGGTTATCCGCATCCGGGGGACCGCGTGTCCGAAATTCAGGAAACAGCCGGAGGAGCACATGGGACCGAAGGTCGCGGTGGTCACCACGTCCACCTCCTTCGCGGCGGCCTCCATCCCCTTTTTGTCCGCGTACTCGATGATTTCCTCCGCGGTCAGCACGACCGCCTTTTTCGCCTCGATCTTCGCGTTGATCTCTTCGTAGGTTTTCATGGTTGCCCCAGTATACCACGTCACGGGGAGACGCGTAAACGCCGGCCGGGAAAGCGGGAAAAGGAGGTAAAGGAGAGAAAATCGCTAAAAGGATTATATTTAAAAAGTGGCAGAATAAAAAAATTAGACAAATTATATATAAAATAGGGAAAATGTGCTTTACAATGAAACAGAATCATGGCATATTTTTTGTAGGCACCTGGTGCCGACTAAATATGTCATATATAAAAAAGGGAAAAACAGGAGAATTTCGTGGGTCTCAAGGCAGTTAAAAAGAATTTATCCATAGGCAAGGCTCTGCAGATAATCGAGGTCATGGCCGCGGGCGGCGGTCCCATGCGCCTGCAGGACATCGCGGCGAAGGTTTCCCAACCGCCTTCCACGTCGCTGAGGTTTCTCAACACCCTGATGGACTACGGCTACGCGGACCAGCGGGAGGACAACCTTCAGTATTTTCTCACCATGAAATTCTGTCGCATCGGGGACCTGGTCTGCAGGCAGGTGAAGATCCGGGACGTGGTCCGGCCGTATCTGGAGGAGCTGGCCCGGACGGTGGAAGAATCGACGACCCTCTCGATCCAGCAGAACGCGAACGTCGTCTTTATCGACGTTGTTGAGGGCCCCGACCATCTGCTCCAGACATTGATCCGCATCGGAAAACTGGCACCCCTGCACTGCACCGCGGCGGGTAAATGCTTTCTGATGAATTTCGAAGAAGCCCAGATCTCGAAGGTCATCGATCAGAAGGGGATCCCCGCGCTGACGAAGTATACCCTGCAGACGAAGACTGCGCTGCTTGCGGAAGTCGCGAAAATCAGGAAAAACGGGTACAGCGAGGAAAACGAGGAATGCGAAATCGGTGTGCGTTCCGTGGCGGCCCCCGTTTATGATTACAGCGGCCGGGTCATCGCGGCGATCAGCACCACCGGTCCCCTGAATCGGATGACGGCGGATAAACTCAAAACCGTCCGCGGCGAAATCATGAAGGCTGCGGAAGAGATTTCGAAAAAACTGGGGTACGTGAAGTAACAGGCTATCCGGCCGGGACTACGTCTGGACGTTCTCCTAAAGAATCATCGCCGAGCGG
>CAZGUL010000330.1:0-3830 GCA_964529055.1 uncultured Spirochaetaceae bacterium | reverse complement strand
GCGTGGACAACAGCGTTCCTGGACTCCATGGAGGCGGACCTCTCCGTCAAAACGCACGACGCCCTTGAAGACACGCTTTGCTACATCCACGGGTCCGCGGAGGTCATCGGGTATTTCATGGCCCGGATCATGGAACTGCCGGACGCGGCCTTGCCTTCGGCGGCCCTGCTGGGCCGGGCGATGCAGTACATCAATTTCATCCGGGACATCGCGGAGGACGCGGGCCTGGGACGGCGCTATCTGCCGCTGGGCGGGGCGGACCCGCGGATCGTCGAGGAAGCCCACGCCCGGGCCCATCCCGGCGAATTCGCGGCCTTCATCCGGGGGCACCTGGATATTTACCGGGGCTGGCAGAAGGACGCGGTCGAGGGGTACAGGTTCATTCCCCGTCGCTACCGGGCGCCGATTGCCACCGCGGGGGACATGTACTGGTGGACCGCCGACCGGATCGCGGAGCGGCCCCTGGTCGTCTTCGACCGGAAGGTCAAGCCGGGCCGGGGCAGGATCCTGCTGCGGATCCTCCGGAATTTCCTCTCCGGCGGCGGCGGGTGAAAACCCGGCGGCTTTTCATCGCCCTGCCGCTTCCGGAGACCGTCCGGCGCGGACTCGCCGCGGAAGGAAGGGCCCTTCCCGCCCGGTGTTTCCGCCCGCTGAAGGAGGAGAACCTTCACATCACCCTGGTTTTCCTCGGCGATACTCCGGATTCCTCACTTGGCGCGGTGGAGGAGGCGATGCGCGACGCGGCCGGAGCCTTCGCCCGGGGGGCGGGTGCCCCGATCGCGGCCTGCGTCGGCGGCCTGGGTGCCTTTCCCGGTCCGGGGGAGCCGCGGGTCGTCTGGGCTGGCCTCGCCCGGGGAGCCGTGGAGGCGGGAGAGCTTTCCGGCGCCCTCCGGGTGCGGCTGCGCCGGGCCGGCGTCCGGTTCGACGGCAAACCCTTCGCCGCCCACATCACCATCGCGTACGCGAGGCGCGATCCCGGCCCGGCGGGAACGCGGGAAGCCGGGGAGGCCTTTACGGAGGCGCTGCGCCGCCGCGGCGCCGGCGGGCCCCGCCCGATGGAGGCCGGTTCGTTCGACATCGGCGAAATGGTTTTGCTGGAAAGCCTGCTCCGGCCGGGCGGATCGGTATTTATTCCGGTATGCCGCGTCCCGCTGGGTGCGCAACGGAATCCTTGAATTTTCCTCATACTTACAATATACTCTTACGTAAGAGGATGAAATGGAAAAAATATTTTCCGCCAGGATCGATGATTCCGTTCTTTTGCTGTTGGATGCACTGTCGAAGAAACTGAAAAAATCCAAAAAGCGCATAATCGAAGAAGCTCTCGATCTTTACGCCCGGGATTTATCCGGAGGGAAAGGCATCGATATAATTGCCGAAACTTCGGGATGCTGGAACCGGGACGAAACACCCGGAGAAACCGTTGCGCTGACAAGAAAGGCATTTTCCAATAATTTTAAGAGAAATCATACATGAAGGTTTTCTTCGATTCGGACATTCTTATTTGGCATCTTCGGGGAGATAGGAGAGCTTTGAAATTTTTCCGAAATAACCGCAAGGAAGGGGGCCGGGAATGGTGGATCGGGGCTCTATGCAGGGCGGAAATCGTTTTTTTCATGCGTCAGGGTGAAGAGGCAAAAACTTGGCTTTTTCTTTCTCAATTCTCAACAGCTCCGGTGGATGCGGACCTTATCGATGCCGCTTCCGTTTTTTACAGGAAATATAATCCATCTCACGGAACCGATATTAACGACGCAATTCTCGCAGCCACCGTCGAAAGGCACGGCGGCATCCTCTTTACATTGAATGTGAAACACTATCCCATGAAGACTATTGTCGTGGAGCGAGCCTGGTGATCCGACGAGGTCTCATCCCGGTATGCCGCGTCCCGCTGGGTGCGCCGTAACCTGCCGTGGCGGTTTTAGACTTTCAGGTAGCCCGCCTCTTCCAGGATTTCGGCGGTCCACCGGGCGGTGTTCCCGACGACGCTGGTGCATTTTTCGGTGTGGGCCCCGGCTTCGTCGAATTTCCTGAGCTCGTCCGGGTCCTTGATGTAGAACGGCCGCCCCATGATTTTCGTGTGGACCCTCGCGCAGGTCACCGTGCCGTACTCGGCGATGAATTTCTCGTGGAGCTTGCTGGTGAGGGCGAAGGTCTTCAGGCGGATCCCCTCCGGGTCGGCGAAGTTGTCCCGTTCCCGGCCGACGAAATAGCCGATCATCATGGCCCCGCCGGCGTACGCCCCGCAGTTGCCGTCGGTTTCCCGGCTGATGCCCCCGGCGAAACCCGTGGCGGATTTGAAGATCATGTCCGTGTCCCGGTTGCGGACCCCCAGACCGTCCTGCAGCGCGGCGATGGTGCATTGCGCGCAGCCCCGGTAATCCCGCTCGTAGTCGAAACCGAGTTTGTAGACTTTATCGAAGAGCGCCTTTTTTTCCGTTGGTGTCATCGGGGACTCCTTTGAATTGATGTGCAGAAAGAATAGCACGGGACGCAGGATTCGTCACCCGGGCAAGCCGCGCGTTCCCGGCCGCCGCCGGATTTTCGCGCCCCGCGGGAGCGGGGGCGTGTGCCGGCGGCAGCGGGTCAGTCCCGACCTTCCCGGACGGCGACGGCCACGGAACCGATCCCCGCGTTCATGCCCACCACCGGCGAAATTTCCATGACGTACTCGCAGCTCATTCCCGTGGCTTCCTCCAGCATGGCGGCGAATTCCGCGGCCCGGTCCGGGGCCCCCGCGTGGACAACCGCGTAGGACCTGAGGCCCCTTTCCTCCCGGGTGCGGCGCACGATGCCGGCGATCTTCCGGGACAGGCTTTTCTGGGAAAAAGCCTTGTCGAACCGGGCGCCCCTGCCCTTCTCGTCAAGGGTGATGATCGGCTTCAGGCGGAGCAGTGTCGCCGCGATGCCGGCGAAACGGCTCACCCGGCCGCCCCGGACCATGTATTTGAAGTCGTCCACGCTGACGTAGATTTTTACCCGTTTCCTTTCGGTTTCCGCGAGGCGGACGATGTTCTCGAAGCTTTCGCCCCGGGCGGCCGCCTTCGCCGCCTCGAGGACCAGCAGCCCCTGGGCGGCGGAGTTCTGCAGGGTGTCCACCACGGCGATCCTGAAGCCCGCCTGCCGCATGGGTTCCGCCGCCTTCACCATGGCCTGCCAGGTGCCGCTGACCCCGGAGGAGACCGGCAGCGCCACGATGGCCTTGTAGTGGGCCGCCAGGAACGAGAAGGCCGCCGTGACGGACGCCGGATCGGGAAGGGAGCTCGTGGGGTATTCCTTCCGGACGTCCAGCAGGGGATAGAAGGTTTTTCCCGTCATCGTCAGGCGGTCCAGGTAGACCTCACCTTCCCACAGGATGCGCTGGGGGACGACATGGATCTGGTACCGTTCCATGAGGTCCGGGGGAATGTCCGCGATGGAATCGGTGACGATCGCCGTGTCGGAAATGCGGTCGTGGGCGGCCTGGTACTGCCGCTTCATGTCGTCCACCTTCTGGTTCAGCACGCCGCCCTTCGTCCGGAGGAGGCTGAGAAGGTCCTCCGGCGCGTTCGTGTGGATGTGAATCCGCGATTTTTCCGCGCCGGTCCCGACGATGAGGGAATCGCCGAAACGGTGGAGCTCGGTCTTCAAAGCCGCCGCGTCGTGGTTCCGTCCTGCCAGCAGGACCTCGGTGCAGTAGCGGAACGGGATGTCCTCGCTTACGGGAATATCCTCTGTCCGGGCTTCGTCGTCGAACCAGTCGGCGTCGGCGTCGGACCGGGGCCTCCTCGGCACGGAGCCGGTCCGGATGCTCGCCCCGATTCCCTCCAGGAAGGCGACGAGTCCCATCG
>CAZGUL010000329.1:0-3834 GCA_964529055.1 uncultured Spirochaetaceae bacterium | reverse complement strand
CCATCCACCAATCACTAATCACCATCCACCAAACACCGCTCTTCACGCTTTTCACGGCCTCAAGATATTTGTCTTCGTATCCGTTCTGCCAGGTTCCCGTCTCGATAAACTCGCCGCTTTTGTCAACCGTATTATCCCAGCGCGCGCCGACAAGCCAATACTGAAGGCCGCTCGCACGGTCCGCCATCATCTCTTCGGGGATCGTTCCCGATTCACCTATTTCGACACCTTCTGAGGCCGTTCCGCTTATCAGTTTCCACTGGGTGATTATATCCTTGTCGTAGAAATCAAAGTTTTCCGTCCCCTTTTCCCGCGCGAGCCGGGCCCGCAAATTACGAAGAGCGAAATCCACCGCGAGCCGGGCGTCCGCCGTTTTTCCGTCTAAGGGTTCCTTGAAAGCCTTCAAAATGGCGTTCTTGTCCCCTCTCGAGCTGATTCTCTCAAACTTTAGGGGATACAGAAGGTAGAGCAGCATATGGCGGAACTGCCGGTTTGCCGAGACAGGAAGCGTATCCATCCAAGTCGCGAACTGTTCCGGATCATCGAGAAGTGAAGACCGTTTTGTTGTGTCGATCCTGAGAAGATCGCCGCAGAGCACGACGGCAAACAGAAATTCTCTCCAAAAGTGATTATTGAAACCGGGACCGCCGGACCCGACTCCCTCCATCGCGGATTCCCCGAGGAGAGGATGGTCCGCGGGTAAAACCTCTCCGGACCAATTCCAGACAATGGAAATATTGTTGAGCTTCTTTTCCCTTCCGATATTGCTGGGGAACAGATACAACAGCCACATGATCTCCGCCGCGAGCTTTATCGTGTTCTCCGGCGCCCGATCCAGCTGAATTTTCAATTTCTCGAGAAAACTTTGATTTCCCCCTTCCAGGAGATTACCCTCAAACCTTCTCCGCAGGTCAAGAATCGAATCCGTATTCCAGCAGTCCGTTTTTCCCAACAGGGAGCCGCCGCCTTTTAGGACAATGTTTTTCCAGGCCTGCGCCGCGTTTAAAACTTCTTTCGGCATGATGCGCGCCATTTTATCTCCTCCTGATTATCCCTCCGTCCCCCACCCCTTCCTGAGGACCTCGAGCTTCTCCCTGCGGTTGAGCACCTCGCTCCAGGTTTCCCAGCCGGGAATGGAGTCCATCTTGGAGTAGCGGTTGTCGAAGGGGTTCACCTTCGGGATGTCGTTGATGAGCCTTTCCGCGGCGGCAAGATCGTCCAGAGCGACCTGGACCCAGACGTTCTTCAGGACGTCCGGGATCTGGCCGAAGAGGTTGTGGATCTGCTGGAGCCTGTCCGAAAGGGCCTGATGAACCTTGTCCTCCACCGAGTCCTTGTAGCGCATGTTGAGCACCCGGACGGTGTCCTTGATTTGCCCGATCCGCTGGATGCGCCCCTTGCGCTGTTCAAGGCGCGTGGGGTTCCACGGAAGGTCGATGTTGATGAGGGTCCCCAGGGCCTGCAGGTTGAGTCCTTCGCTGGCAGCGTCGGTTCCGACGAGTATCTTAAGTTCACCCCTGCGCACCAGGGTTTTGATGTCCTCCCTGTCCCGCAGCAGGAAGCGGCCGTCTTCCCAGATCCCCGATTTCGCGCCGCCGGCATAGAGACCCACGAGGCGGCCGGGGAAGGCTTCGGCGATTTCCTTGCCGATCCACCGGGCGGTGTCGTAATACTGGGAAAAGAGAATACAGCCTTCCTCCGCCCAACCCTTCTCCGTGAGATACCGGAGCACCGCGTCCCGCTTGGGGTCCGCGCCTTCCTTCTGCTCCAGGCCGATTTTGAGGGCCTCCCGGCATTCCTCCAGGAACCGGACCTCCCCGGGAGTGAGCCTTTTTATTTCACCCGCGGCTGCCTCGGAGGCCTGTTCGTCCGCGCCGTCCTCGTCTTCTTCCTCGTCGTCCAGGTCCCAGGTGGCGAGCATCTTCTCCACCGTCGAAAGGCCCGCATTGATGGAGCTGCCGATGCGCCGCAGGAGCAGGGTCTTGAAAAAGCCGGCTCCCCGGACGCGCCGGGCCAGGGCCTTGCAGAACTCTTCCGCGGCTCGGTAGCCCTGGGCGAGGTAACTCTGGAGGGGAAGCGGCTCGTCGTCGATGAGGTCCACGGCGATGCGCTTGAGGTACGGCTCGTTCGTCCTGGGGTCCACCGATCCTTCTAGGTAGCTCCGGGTCCTCCGGACGATATGCCGGAGAAAAGGGTGATGGTCCGAGAAGAGGTTGGCCGCGCTCTGTCCCATCCGGGCCTGGAGGTCCGGCGGCAGGGCGGAAAATATGCGAGTTTCCCCCGTCACGACGGCCTGCTCGTCCTCCATACCCAGGCGGTCGCGGAAATACCGGAAATTGAGGTCCTCCCACCGGGGCGGAAGGGGATTTCTGAGCCAGTCCCACAGCTCCTGTTCGTCCTCCGGCACGACCTGCTCCTCCATGAGATACGGAAGGGCGAGTTCCGGCCTGCGCCAGCGGCTTGAACCGCTGCCCAGGACATGGTCGTTCGCCTCGGCGAGAATCCGCAGCAGGTCCCAGGCCTCGATGGGATGCATCTGCACCGGTGTGGCGGTGGCGAACAGCATCGACCGGGTGCGGGAGGCCAGCTTGAACAGGAAAGCGTAGAGCTTGTTCGCTTCGGTTTCCGGGTTCTTGATCGCCGGTCCCCTGTCCTCGATCTTCGGGAGCTTCTTCCGCCGGGCCCGGTGCGCCTCGTCCACGATGACCCCTTCCCACTCCCCCTCCAGGAGGCTCTCGATGTAGGCCCCGCCCTGGGTGATAAGCCCCTGGGACACGATACCGATCTTCCGGGGGCAGCCGCGCAGCGGGTTCCTTCCGGCGGGCGAATATTCCCGGTCGCTCTCGTCCACCCAGGCCTTTCCCGTCCACCGGGCGGAGGGGATCTCCATAAGGTCCCAGAGCTCGGTCTGCCACTGGATCATCAGTGTCTTCGGCAGGAGGACGAGAATGGGAAGCTCGCTCGTCAGGGCCATGAGCTGGGCGGCCATCCCGAGCTGGACGGTCTTTCCCAGCCCCACCTGGTCCGCCAGAACGTAGCGGGCGCCGATGCTCCGGTGGGCCTTCCAGAACAGGTCCACGAAGTACCTCTGGTGGGGCCAGAGGCCGAACTCCTTCCGGTACACCGGTGCTTCCACGAGAACGCCGGCGGGGGCGGGACTTTTTTTCCAGGACCCCAGGTCCAGCTCCTTCCGCGCCGCGAGCCGCTCCACCTCCCGCACCACCGCGTCGGCCAGCGGCACGGCTTTGGGATGGGCCCATAAGCGGTCGAACTCCTTTTGGACCCAGTCGCAGGCCTCTCCGGAATCGTCCTCCCAGACGAGCTCGTAGTTCAGATTCCATCCGGCGAAGGTCTCGTTGGCGGAGCCCAGGAAACTCGTCCGCGAGCCATCGATGAGGGTTATGACCCCCGCCTTTCCGTGGATGAGCCCGAAGGCCTCGTTCGGAAGGACCCGCACTTCCAGCGACGGCGCTTCCCGATTGGTGAGGAGCCGGTGGAGCCGCAGGAGCCTTTCCCTGCCCGCCCCGCTCATCTCGCCGGGATCGTTCTTGAAAAAACTGAGCTTCTGCGCCTGCTCGGGGGTCCGGGCCGCGGCGGCGTCCCTTTCGGTGATGTCCGAGTTGCACACGATGCGGATCTTGCCCGCCACGGACTCGAAGGCCTCCCCGGCGAACTCCAAGAGGGAACTGTCGAAGTAGCCCGCTATCCTGTCGTAGGAGCGGGCCCCCGGAAGCCGGTCGGTAAGAAAGCGGGCGCCCTTGTTGAAACGATGGAACGAGTATCTACGGATCATATCTCACCCCGCAGGGGAAGAAAGCCTTCGGCGTCCAGTCG
>CAZGUL010000328.1:0-3841 GCA_964529055.1 uncultured Spirochaetaceae bacterium | reverse complement strand
GCGGCTTTTTCCGGCAGGACACCGGAAAGCCAGTACGCGGCGGAATCCCCGGAGCCGTACAGGCGGGCCATGAAATCCGCCGCCCTGACGAGCGCCTGGGGGGAGAGGGCCTTGCCGCCTGAGCCGGCGAGAAGGACGGCCCGGGCAAAGTCGTTGAAGGCGCCGGGGGTGTTGACCGATGCGGCGGATGACCGGAGCATGTCCCACAGCAGGCGGGAATCATACCCTTCCGCCGACGTGAAATCCGCGGCGGCCTCCGTCAGAACTGCCGGTACCTTGTGGACGGCGGAGGGTTCGCCGGTCAGGACCCACGAGGAAAATTCACGGTGCGCCGCGTCCAGAAGCTCCCGGGGTGCTTCCGGTTCCAGCCGGACGGTGATCGCGAGTTTCTTCGGGAAAAAGAGGCTGCCGAAGACGCGGCCCGGCACGTCGACCTTGAGTTCCCGGGGGGCAAAATGGGGCTTCCGGATCGTGAAAGCGCGGGTTCCCGCGGGCACGAAGAACTCGACCGGAGCGGAACCCGCCCGCACCCCGTCCACGAGGACGGAGGCCCCTTCGGGCAGGACCCCGACGGACACCTTCGCCCCGGGATTCCGCAAACCCGGAAAAAAGAGCAGGAAAAACAAGGCTGCCGCCAAGGCGGAAGCGAGGAGGACGGGAACGTACGTCCGGGGCGCTATTCCGAGAACCGGTTTAAGGACGACTTTTTCCTCGGAAACGGGGGCTGCGGCGGGTGTTTTTTTCTTCATCAACGACTCTTTTTTCACGACTGTATGGTTCCCGTGCATTATAGGAACCGCTCTTTCTATTGTCAACGAGAAGAGTTTCATGATAAGGTCGGAAACGTCATGGAAAAATTTCTCGACCGGCTCGTCGGTGCGACGGAACGTTACCTGACCTGGCGGAAAAACCGGCAGATCAGGAAACGGGAAAAGCAGAAAAAAAAGAACGTCGTCGTCGACTGGCTGGAAGCCTTCGTGTGGGCTGCCTTCGTTGTGCTCATCATCAACCAGTATGTTCTGCAGGCCTACCAGATCCCTTCGGGTTCCATGATGGACACGCTCCTCGTCAACGACCGGATTTTCGTCAACAAGGTGGTCTTCGGCCCGGAACTGCTGCCCGGAATCGCGAAGGTCCCGGGTTTCGTCGATCCGAAACGGGGGGAAGTCATCATCTTCGAAAATCCTTCCTACATTTCCCGGGGGCCCCTCTTCGACATCGTCCAGCGCGTTCTGTACATGATGACCCTTTCGATGGTCGATATAGACCGGGACGAGCTCGGCAGGCCGAAGGCTCACTTTCTGATAAAGCGGGCCGTCGGGATGGAATACGACCGGATCCGCCAGCGTGACGGGAACCTGGAAATAAAACCCCGGGGAGAGGCGGAATGGATGCGGGAGACCGATTTCCAGGCGATGGCCGGCATGCGGTATCCCGTCAAGAGAATGATACCCGAAGCGGAATACGATGCCGTGCGTCTCGCGGGGATCGGCGTGGCACATCAGGACATGAGGCTTCCCCTCCGTCCGGAGTGGATCCGGGCCGTAAAAACCGTGCAGTCCTCCGAATACATCGACGGCTTCACCTTCGACGAATGGCGGACCAGAACCCTGTACGGAATGAATCCCCACGACCGGCGGTACGGTGCCCGGTGGCGCATTCATCACGAGGGAATGTTCATCCCGAAGGGGAGTATCCTCCCCCTGGGCGACAACAGGGACAACTCCCGGGACGGACGGTACTTCGGGTCGGTGAAAACGGCGAAAATTTTGGGCAGGGCGATGTTCCGGTACTGGCCCCTGCCGCGGATAGGGCGTGTCCGCTAAGGAAACGTGATGGCAATTTTCCGGTCGTCCCGCAGGTTCGAGTCCTACAGGGACACTCACCCGGTTTTCCGCAAGGCGAGAAGAATCCTTTTTTTTCTTTTCGCGGTCTTTCTTCTCCATCAGATCGTCGTGACCTTCGTCATCGTATCCTTCAAGATAGAGTCCGCTGCGATGAGTCCCCTGTATAAACCGGGGTTTCGCATAGTCGCGTCACCGCTCTGGTACGGGATAACGATGCCCTTCGGCGGACACAAAATCCGGCTAGCCCGGCCGGGCAGGGGAGATCTGGTTGTCGTGGTGCCGCCGTACGCGGATGAAGGCTCCCTGCTCGACAGGGCCCTCGCGCCGGTTCTGCGCTTTGTTACGGGTCAGAAAAAAGGTTCTCCGCTGGAAAAACGCCGGGAGTGGGAAAACGATTTCGTCGTCAAACGGATCATCGCGCTGCCCGGCGACACGGTGCGGGTCCGCTCGGGAGAGGCGTTCGTCCGCCCGCAGGGGACCCCCGATTTCGTCTCCGAATTCTCGATATCCCTCGCCCGGTACGACATCATACGGGAAGGACTTCCCGAAGGGTGGCGGCCGGAGGACCCCTTGGGCGGCGTTTTCGAGGACATCACCCTGGGGGAGGGGGAGTATTATGTCCTGGGAGACAACCGGCCGGGTTCCACGGATTCCCGGTTATGGGGACCGGTTGCGGAAGGCCGCATCGCCGCCCGGGTCCTCCTGCGCTACTGGCCGCTGGGATCAGCGAAAAAACGGTGATCGGGCGGCGTGCGGCGGGCTTCCCCGCGTCCCTGTACGTACACCTTCCATTCTGCTCCCGCAAATGCGCGTACTGCGACTTTTTTTCCGTCCCCGGGGCGGATGCCGGGACAATCGAAAAGACGCTGGACAGCGAACTCCGTGAGCTCGAATTTCTGCTTGAAACGTACAGCCCCCGGCCGGTCCCGACCCTCTATGTGGGGGGAGGGACTCCCAGCGTCGTTCCCCGGGACCTCCTGGGGAGTTTTTTGCGCCGCCTGGTCGCCCGGCTTCCGTCGGCGCCGGGGGAGTTCACCGTGGAGGCGAACCCCGAAAGCCTGGACGAAGACTTCATCGGCACGGTCGCCGAGGCCGGCGCGAACCGGCTGAGCCTGGGAATTCAGACCTTCGACGCGGAGCGGCTCCGCCGCCTGGAAAGGGCCGCGGCCCCGGAAGACGGTGAGAAAGCCCTGGAGCTGCTGTCACGGCGCTGGACGGGAGATATCAACCTTGACCTGATGTACGGCTTTCCCGGCCAGACGGAGAAGGAAGCCCTCGGGGATCTGGAGAGAATACTCACGGCGCGGCCGGGCCACGTTTCGCTCTACGCCCTCACCGTGGAGGAGGAAACCCCGCTGCACCGGAGGATCCGGGGCGGGGAGGAACAGGATGTGGACTGTGACCGGCAGGAGGCAATCCGGGACGTCCTGCACGAACGACTCCTCCGGGAGGGCTTCTCGGATTACGAAATCTCGAACTACGCGGTGCCCGGCAGGGAATGCCGGCACAACCTGCGATACTGGCGGCTCCGGCCCTACATGGGCCTCGGTCCCGGCGGGGTCTCGACCCTCCCCGGAGAAAGCTCCGCGCCCGTTCGTCTGGCGAAGGAGAAGGACATAGGACACTATCTGCGGGACCCGGTGGATTACGAAGTGGAGAAAATTTCGCCCCGGGATTTTCTCGTCGATTACCTTCTCATGGGATTCCGCACCCGCCGGGGGATCGACCGCGCTGCCTTCACCGGCGTTTTCGGCGATGACCCCGTTTGTTTTTTCCCCCGTTCCCGGGAAAAGAATTCCTCCTTTTTCATCGTGACGGACGAAAGCATTGCCCTGTCCGATCCGGGGCGGCGGATGCTCAACACCATCCTGCTGGACATCATGGACGAGCTTGACAGGATGGAATTGCCCGCCCATGTCCGCTGGCCGGAGCCGGAAACCGGGGAATCTTGACACCGTTTTTTCCGCCGTGATATGGTCTTATATCCGGGACTC
>CAZGUL010000327.1:0-3852 GCA_964529055.1 uncultured Spirochaetaceae bacterium | reverse complement strand
GGTTCGCCATGGAAGACAGGACGTCCATGCTCTGTGCCCGGGTTATCCGCGGAAGGAGTTCCAGCGCGAAACATCCCGCCCCCCGTTCCGCGAGGGCCGCGAAGGAATCGTGGGGGGCGTAGGGATCCATATGCCCCACCGCCAGGGCCCCCCGCTTCAGAAGTTTCGCGTCCGCGGCGCCTCCGTCCGGATTCGCCGCGCAGGCACGCACCGCAAGATACACGTCCGCATCGGACAGGACCTCCTCCCGGCGGGAAACGGTCTCGGCCCCCTTGTCCTTGTATTCCTCGTCGGAGTATCCCGCCGCGACCCCCGCGCCGGTTTCGATCCGGACCCGGCAGCCCGCCTTGACGAGCTGGGGGACGTGCTGGGGAATCAGGGCAACCCTCCGTTCTCCCGGATGACTTTCCTTCACGACTCCTAGTACCATGTTCGCCTCCCGCTCATTACCGCATGTTTTAATGATACTAAACCGGCCTGCGGATATCAAAATAAATTTTTTCCGGCGCAACCATCCCGGCCCCGACCCCGTCAATATGGGCAAGAGGTGACAGTCATGGGGGGACGCAGTTTTCTTTTCGTGTATCCGGAAACCCCGGACACGTACTGGAGTTTCCGGCACGCTCTTTCCTTCGTCGGAAAGAAGGCGCTGATGCCTCCGCTGGGGCTCGCGACTGCCGCGGCGATGCTGCCGGATTATTACGACTGCAAAATCGTCGACCTGAATGTGGAACCGCTCGAAGAGGACGACATCCTCTCGGCGGACCTCGTCCTTCTGTCCGCGATGCTCGTTCAGCGGGAATCCTTCCGGGACATCGTCCGGAGGTGCAACAGGCTCGGCGTTCCCGTGGCGGCGGGAGGACCCTACCCGACGTCCTGCCGGCACGAAATCGAGGGCGTGGACCACTTCATCCTGAACGAGGGTGAAGTCACCTTTCCCCGGTTTCTCCGGGACTGGGAGCGGGGCGATCCGAAACCGCTGTACGCGTCGGAGGAGAAACCCGGGCTCGCCGGGACGCCGGTTCCCCGTTACGACCTCTTCGACGCCGCGAAGTACAACGTCATGCCGGTGCAGTTTTCCCGGGGCTGCCCCTTCGGCTGCGAGTTCTGCGACATCACCGGCCTCTTCGGCCGCGTTCCCCGGGTGAAGCCCGCGGAGAATTTTCTCCGCGAGCTGGACGCCCTGGAGGCGACGGGGTTCAGGGGCAACGTCTTCATCGTGGACGACAACTTCATCGGCAACGCCCCCGCGGTGAAGGACCTCCTGCGGGAAATTGCGGACCGCCGGAAAACCCGGGGCCTGCCGTTCCGGTTCTGCACCGAGGCGTCGGTGAATCTCGCCTCCGACCCGGAGCTCCTGGACCTCATGCGGGACGCGGGCTTCTACATGGTTTTCGTCGGACTGGAAACCCCCGTGGAGGAAAGCCTGCGCTCCGCGGGCAAGCTGCACAATCTTCGGGGCGGCGCAGCCGAGGCGGTCCGGGAGATCCAGGCCCGGGGAATCGAGGTGAGCGGCGGTTTCATCGTCGGCTTCGACACGGACCCGCCGGACGTCTTCGACCGGCAGATCACCTTCATCCGGGACCTGGCGGTCCCCACCGCGATGATCGGGCTCCTGACCGCCCTGCCGGCCACGCCGCTGTACGAACGCCTGAAAAGCGAAGGCAGGCTCCTCGCCGAATCCAGCGGCAACAACACACACGAGCTGGAACTCAATTTCGCCCCCCGCCTGCCGGCGGACTTCCTGCGGGACGGGTACCGGAGAACCCTTTCGGCCCTCTACTCCCCCCGGGAATACTTCCGGCGCTGCCGGGACTTCCTGGACCGGATTCCCCGGACGCGGGAAGCCGCCGGGAACGGGGAAAAGGTCTTCTCCCCGGGAAACTTCCTCGCGGCGGTCCGCTCGGTTTTCCGTCAGACCTTCTCGTCCCTTGGGCCGGCATACCTGGCGTTTCTCTCGCGGGCCCTTCTCCGCCGCCCGGACCAGACAGTCAGGATTTTCACGCTGGCCATCCAGGGGCATCATTTCTTCGTCATCACCCGCCGCATCGCGGGAGGAACGCCCCGGGGCGAAAAACCCGCCGCGTTGCGCAAGGCGCTCCGGCGTGCTACCATGCCCGCGTATACGGAGAAAGGAGCGCCATGAACACAGCATCAGCCGCCGCGCAGATCATCATCGCCGTCATTCCCATCGTCGGCATCGTCATGGGAAGCGTGGTCGTCTTTTTCTATCTCCTGTGGAACCACCGCAGGAAGACCCTGCTGATCCGCCAGGGAATCCGGCCGGAGCCGAGTTTCGATCTCGCCTCCTTCAGCCTGCTGGCGGGGCTCCTGAACATCGGGGTCGGGGTAGTGCTGACCGTCTTTTTCCTCGTGAAGGACGGCATCCAATACGGGCTGCTGGGAGGCCTCATCCCGCTGTCCGTCGGCATAAGCCTCACGGTGTTCTTTTTTCTCCGCGGTAAACTGCCCGACAGGCGGTGACGCGGTAATGACGGAACCGGAAGAATCGGACGAAGCGGTCGTCTCCGCCGTGCTCGGCGGCGAACGGCAGGCCTTCGCCCGGCTGGTGCGGAAATACCAGAACCGGGTCTTTTCCCTGGGCTTGCGGTTTTTCCGCAACAGGGACGATGCCGGTGACTACACCCAGGAAGTCTTCGTCCGGGTGTATGAAAGGCTCACCACCTTCCGGGGGGAGGCGCGGTTCGCCACATGGCTGATGAAGGTGGCGTATTACCACGGGATCAGCTCCTTCCGGTCCCGCAAGGCCTTCGACAGCCTGCCGGAGGAGACCGAAATCCCCTCCGGGGGGGCGGACCCGGAAAAGATCCATGCCCTGCAGGCGGCGAAGGAAGCGGTGTCGGCGGCCCTGCGGGAACTGCCGGACCGGTACCGGGTGTGCGTCGACTTGTATTTTTCCTTCGGGATGACATACCAGGACGTGGCGGCCGTCACGGACATACCCGTCAACACGGTGAAGTCCCACGTCTTTCGGGCGAAACACATTTTGCGGAGGTCCCTGCGGGACACCGCTGCGGAGGGATACGATGACCTGTGACGAAGCGATGAACGCCTATTTTCTGCTGGACTCCGGGGAAGCTCCGCCCGCGGATCTTGCGGCCCATCTCGCTGCCTGTCCTGCCTGCGCCGTGGAAACCCGGAGGTTCGGTTCCTCCCTTGCGGTCCTCCGCCTGGCGGGCGATCTTTCGCCGGATACCGACCTGTCGCGGGCGGTGATGGAAAAGATATCCGCGCTGGACGCCGAAACAGGCCGCCTCGGCCTCCACGGCGCGGCCAGGGAAACGCGACCGGAACTTTCGCTGGGCAACTGGATCGGCACAGGGCTCCTGATCGTGGCCGGCATGCTCCTCATTCCCTTCAGCACGATCCTGCCGGCCCTGCACCGGTTCGCCGGGCCCGGGCTCGAACTTTACCTCCACCTCGTGATGGGCGCCGTGGTCACGACGTACATAACACTTTTCATAGGTTCCCACCTGACAAGCCTGCGCAGGATGCTGAGGATGCGGTAAGAGGCTCCGCGAGCCGCCGTTCAAACCCTCTTACGGGCAGCCCGCCAGGGCTCTCCGGCCTTCACCACGGCCCCGTACTTCCGGTCTTCCGCGAGGGTATGGGTGACGATCCAGCCCTTCAGGTACGCAAGAAGGTCGGTTTCCGATTCCCCCCCGTTCCCGCAGAGCCGCGCGCGGTACATGTCCAGCCGGCGGAGGATTTCCGCGTGTTCCTCCGCGTGGGGCGCCAGGTACGGGTAGGAATGCCGGCGCATCAGGTTTTCCTCGAACGAGAAATGCCGCCGGACGAATTCGGCGAGCTCTCCCAGCCGCGCCTCCAGGT
>CAZGUL010000326.1:0-3861 GCA_964529055.1 uncultured Spirochaetaceae bacterium | reverse complement strand
CGTGGGCCTCCCCCGCCCCGGGGCCCAGCATAATCGACCGCGTCAGGCGGCCGGCCGCGCGGTCCCCCGCGATGGCGCAGGTGTTGTTCACCGTCCGGTTCGCCGCTACAAGAAAAAACGACGGCAGGCCCGCGATCGCCGCCCCGCCGACGCCGCCCGCCGCCCTTCCCGCAGGCGCCGCCTGTACCCCCCAGGAAATCAGGAACAGGGCGGTGCCGAGAAAGCCGCCGGCGAAAACCTCCCCGAGCGGGGTTCGGGATATCGGCAGGGGGCCGGCGTTGTACAGAAATCCCGCCGCCATGCAGACGGCCCCCGCGGCGGCGACCCACCATCCGGCGAGGGCCGCGACGGCGAGGCCCAAAACGACCGCCGCGGCGAACAGGCCCGCGGACGCGAAGAACGCCGCCGCCGGCGGGACATCCCCGTGGACCAGGACCTTGTCCCGCTCCCTGTTGAAGCGCGCGTCGTCGGTGCCGCGCAGGTAATCGAAGTACGAGTTCCATGCGGTGGTCCCCATGTCGACGGCCAGCGTGGCAGCCAGCATCAGCGCCGCCCGAAGCGCGGAGAAGACGCCTGAGGACCAGGCGGCGTACAGGGTTCCCAGCGCGAACGAGGAAACGCTGACGACCTTCGTCCGGAGCTCCACGACGGCGAGGAACTGGCGCGGGGTCATTTCTTTTTCCGGTCGAACCGTTCGTACAGCCCGATCAGCTTGAGCAGTTCATCCGCCGCCCAGATCGACGAGGAAACGAGAACGATGAGCAGCCAGTCGGACAGCCCCAGGGGAACGGTACCGAACACCAGGTTGCCCGCCTGGGTCTGGACCGCCAGGACCTGAAGCAGGACCGCGCCGCCGATGCCGATGAGGACCCACCTGTTGGAAAAGAAGCCCACGCTGAAAACGGACCTCCGGCTCGAGCGGGCGTTGAAAGCCTGAAACCACTGGAAGGCGGCGAGTGCCGTGAAAGCCGCCGTCCTCGCCTGGACGAGGCTGGTGACCTTCAGTTCATACATGAAGAACAGGATTGTTCCGGCCGTCATGACCGAGGCGAGTATCCCGAGCCGCACCAGCAGACCCGTGGTAAGCACCGGATCCCGGGGGTTCCGGGGAGGAGACTCCAGGACGTCCAGATGCCGTGGCTCCACGCCAAGGGGAATAGTGCAGGCCCCGTCGGTGACCAGGTTGATCCAGAGGATCATGATCGCCGTGAGGGGCAGGGGAAGACCCAGCGCCAGGCTCGCAGCCAGGGTCAAAACCTCTCCCAGGTTGGTGGCCAGAAGAAAGAAGATGACCCGGCGCAGGTTGTTGAAGATGCCCCGACCCTCTTCCACCGCATGGACGATCGTTGCGAAATTGTCGTCAAGCAGGACCATGTCCGCCGCCCCCTTCGCGACTTCGGTCCCCGTAATCCCCATGGCCACCCCGATATCGGCGCCTTTCAGCGCCGGAGCGTCGTTGACGCCGTCCCCGGTCATGGCGACGATCTCCCCCCGGGCGCGCAGGGCGTCGAGTATCCTCAGTTTGTGCGCCGGGGAGACGCGGGCGAATACGCCGGTCTCGAAAGCGGCTTTCACCAGATCCCCGTCTTCCATGGCGTCGATTTCCCGTCCCGTGACGGCCCTGCTTCCCCCGGGCGCGATTCCCGCCTTCCGCGCCACCGCCGCGGCGGTGACCGCGTGGTCGCCGGTGATCATGACCACGTGAATGCCCGCTCTTTTCGCCTGTCCGATCGCCTCCACCGCGTCTTCCCGGGGCGGATCGATCATGCCCCACATGCCGACGAAAACCAGCCCCTCCTCCACGTCATGTGGCTCCAGCCTGCCGGGGTTACCGGGCGCCTCCTTTTCCGCGGCGGCGACGACCCGCAGGGCTTTTTCCGCCATGGCGTCGTTTTCCTCCGCGATCCGCCTCCGCAGGCCCGCATCGAGTTCCCGCCGGGAACCGTCCACCAGGACGTGGGAGCAGAAGTCGAGGATCCTTTCCGGCGCTCCCTTGACACAGATATTCCCGCCTCCTTCCTCCTCCGTGCGGACCGCCATGTATTTGGCCGCGCTGGAGAAGGGAATCTCCGATCCGCGCCCGGTTTTCCTCAGGTTTTCCGCCTCCCCGCCGAGTCCCTTGACCGAGCACACCAGGATCGCCTTTTCCGTGGCGCTTCCCTCGAATTCCCAGGCCCCCTCCCGGCCGGACAGGCGGGCGTTGTTGGCCAGGATGCCGATTCTCAGAAGCCGTCCGAGATCCGCGTCCGGCATCGGACCGTTTTTCCCGTCCCCGCCTTCGGGACGTATGTCGCCTTCCGCCGCATACCCCTCGCCGCTCACCGTGTAGCGCCTCCCGCCGGCGAAAAGACGGGTCACCGTCATTTCGTTGCGGGTGATGGTGCCGGTCTTGTCCGAACAGATGACGGTCGTGGACCCCAGAGTCTCCACCGCCGGCAGGCTGCGTATGACCGCCTGCCGGACGGCCATGCGTCTGACCCCGAGCGCGAGAGTCACACTGATGACGGCCGGCAGCCCTTCGGGAATGGCCGAAACCGCCACGGCCACCGAGAACAGGACCATTTCCAGAACATCGTATCCCGTCAGGACTCCGAGAAGAAAGACGATGCCCGCGAAGCCAACTCCGGCCATGCCCAGAAACAGGCCGAGCCGCCCCATCCGTTTCTGGAGCGGAGTATCGTCCCCGCCGGCGGCTTCGACCTGCCCGGCGATCCTGCCGAGTTCCGTGTTCATGCCAGTCGCCGTGACCACCGCCCTGCCCCGCCCGCCGGTGACGGAGGTGGATTTGAAAACCATGTTCGTCCGGTCCGCGAGGGCGGCCTCCTTGTCGACGGGGACGGTTCCCTTCAGCACCGCTTCCGACTCCCCGGTGAGAATCGACTCGTCGACCTCCAGATCTCCGGACACAACGACCCGGGCGTCTGCGGCGACGCTGTCCCCGGTTTCCAGGACGAGAACGTCACCGGGAACGATTTCGGCCGCGTCGATCGTCATCGCCTTTCCGTCCCGCAGAACCCTGGCGCGGGGGCTGGTCATTTTCCGCAGGGATTCGAGCGCCTTTTCCGCCTTGTATTCCTGGAAAAAACCGAGAGCCGTATTCAGCAGGATGACGGCGCCGATGACCGCCGCGTCGGCGTAATGGGACGTGAGCGAGGAAACGACGGCGGCGGCGGCGAGGAGATAGATCAGCGGGCTTTTCAGCTGTTTGAATAACAGCTCCGCCGCGCCCGCGTTTTTCCGGGTCGTCAGGGCATTGGGGCCGTGCCTTTCCAGAAGATCATCCGCCGCTCCGGGGGAGATGCCGTTCTCATCCGTGGATAAAGCCCGATACACCTCGTCGGCGCCCAGCGCATGCCACCCGGTCCCATGTTCCATCTTCAAATCCTCCATGCGACCCTCCCGAAGAATTCTTTATGCCGTCGTCAAATGTAGAAGATGTTGGGTGCCCCGTCAAGAAAAGCCGCCGGTAGACTCCCGCGGCGGTTTCACGTTATAAAAGAACCATGCCGATTTACGAATACACCTGTTCCGCATGCGGAAAAAAGTTCGACGCCCTGGTTTTCAGGGATGAGAAAGTTGTCTGCGAGGCCTGCGGCTCGGGCCGCGTGAAAAAGGGCTTCAGCGCCTTCGCGGTGCACGGCGGGCCCACCCGCGGCGGGAAGCCCGGGCTGCCTTCCTGCGCCGGCGGCTGCGGCGGCGGTTTCGACCGCGGCGCCTGCGGCAGCGGCATGTGCGGCGGATAGACGGTTTGGCGAAAGTTCCCATCCCCCGCGCCGCGGTGCCGCCTGTATTCCTTGCCGTAGCGGCCGTATTTCTTTTCGCCGCGGCGGCGGCGGCCGCTCTTCAGCCCGCCGCGAAAAC
>CAZGUL010000325.1:0-3920 GCA_964529055.1 uncultured Spirochaetaceae bacterium | reverse complement strand
GGGAAATCGAAAAACTGAGCAGCTATTTCAACAGGCGGCTGAAGTTCTCCATCAACCGCGAGCTGGACCAGGTGGTCGTAAAGGTCATCGACGGCGAAACCGATAAGGTAATCAAAGTGCTTCCCCCGGAAGAGCTTCAGCGTCTTCACGTCCGGATCAGGGAAACCATCGGACTGTTGTTCGACGAAAAGGTATAGCGTCCGTTCCCGGGGGAAGGAGAGGAGACTGTGTCGGATATTTCCATCCCCGGCGTAAAGAGCAAATACAACACCGAAGAAATCATCAAGAACCTCGTCGAGGTGGAGAAGATTCCCCTGAAAAGAATGGAGGAATCGGTCCAGCTCTACAAAACCCAGGCCGCGACCTGGCGGGAAATGAACCAGGGACTGACCAGGCTCCGCGACGCGGCGCGGGGGCTTTTCGGGTTCCAGAGTCCCTTCGGAGAAAGGCGGGCTGTCTCCGGCGACGAAACCGTCCTCACCGCCTCGGCGAGCCGGGAAGCCGCCGAAGGTTCCGTGGAGCTTGCGGTCAGGAAAATCGCCGGGGCGGACAAATTCGCTTCCCGGCCGCTGGATCTCGATTACCGCGTCCCGGAAGGAACTTACGGTTTCCGGGTCGGCGAAAAGGAATTCCGCTTCGATTTCCGGGGGGGCAAGCTTTCCGCCTTCGTCGAGGCGCTCAACGCCCGCGGGGAGGGACTCCTCCGCGCCGTGACGATCAAAGACAGCGCAGCCACCCAGGTTCTTCTTCTGGAATCCCTGGTTACCGGGGAGGCGAATCCCCTCTCCTTTCTGGAAAGTTCCGCCGCCCTGGGGGAAAACACGGGAATGATCGAACGGGATTTCGCCGGATCCCGCCGGGTGTCCCTTTCCGCTGATTCGGTCCGGGGCTGGACTAAACCTCTGCGGCCCGATGCGATCGATCCCGCTTCGGGAAGCCTCAAGCTCGGCACCGGGGAGGAAACCTTCATCCCCCTGTCGCCGCCGCTGACGATCGGGGAAGCCACCGTCCTCGAAATGGAAGTCAAGGTCACCCTGAGGCCACGGGAAATGTACACGCCTCCGCAGCCGCCGCAGGGCCCCGCCCTTCCCCCGGTCGCCCCGGCGACCCTCGGCGACGTTTCCGTGCAGTCCAGCCCGTCGAAGGTCGTGCTGCCGGAATGGAAGCCCCCCGAACCGCCGAAAATCGTCGACGATCTCGTCATGGGTTTCGTCGCCGCGGGAGGCCAGCCGGCGCCGCTGCCCGAATTCCGCGAATCCGCCGATTTCACGACCGTGAAAGTGCCGCTCTCTTCCTACGGCCCCGCGCTGACGGGAATTTACTTCCGGAACAACAACACCTACCGGGACCTGGAGGTCCGGGGCATCCGGGTGTACGACCCGACTTCCCGGGGCGACTACAGGCCCCTCAACCCGGTATCATCCGCCGGGGACGCGGAAATCGTCATGAACGGGGTCACGATCCGCAGACCGTCCAACACGATCGACGACCTCGTGCCCGGGGTCGCGATAACCCTCCGGGGAGCGGGGACTTCTCCCGTCGACCTCCGGGTCGAACCGGACCGGGAAAGAATCAAGGACTCCCTGATCGGGTTCGTGGGCAATTACAACAAGATCATCGCCGACATCAACATTCTTACCCGGAAGGACGAGAACATCATCACCGAAATTTCCTACCTTTCCGACGAAGAGCGGGAAAAGGCGAGGGAAAAACTGGGGATATTCCAGGGGGACGTCACACTGATGCAGATGCGCAACACCTTCCAGGGCATCATGATGAATCCGTACCCCACGGCCCTCGGCCGGGACCTCTCGCTTCTGGCCCAGATCGGCATTTCGACCAACACCCGGCAGGGAGGCGGAGGAATCGACGCGACGAAACTCCGGGGTTACCTGGAAATCAACGAAACGCTCCTGGACGACTCGCTGAAGAAGAACCTTTCGGCTGTCCGGGACCTGTTCGGCAGCGACGCCAACGGGGACCTCATTCCCGACACGGGCGCCGCGGTGGCGATGGACGCCTACATCCGTCCCATGGTGCAGATCGGCGGGATACTGCCGATGAAGGCGGGCACCATCGATTCCCAGATCGCCGGGACGAACAAGCGCATCGAGAGCTACAACCAGTACCTGGAGCGTTACGAAAAGGACCTGAAGCGCAAGTACGGCGCCATGGAGGGGGCCCTGGGCGGCCTGGAAAAGAGTTCGCAGACCATCGAAAACTTTAACAAAAGCGGCTCCGGCAATCGATAATTACAATAACAGACCGGATTCAAGGAGTTTTCGTGGAAATCCTGATTGACGGACAGCCCATCGATTTCAAATTCGAAAATGAAAAAACCCTGGCCGACGTGTACCGGGCTCTCGAGTCCTGGCTCGCCGGCGAGGGGGGCGAGATCACGGAATTCGTCGTGGACGGCCGCCCGGTCGGCGCGGCGGGCGCGGACCTGGAAGCGGGGATCGAATCCGCGGCGTCCGTGGCGGTGAGGACCCGCAGCGAGCGGGAAAGCGCGCATCACGAACTGACGGTGATAGCCGAATATTTTTCGCTCCTGGAAAGAGCCCTGACGGAAAACTCCGGCGCGGCGGCGGCCATCCTGGCCGAGTATCCCTACATCCGGCAGGGCCTGCGCCGCCGGCTGAAGGACATCTTTCCCGCCGACGGGGAAGAGCCGTCGGGCATGGACGGAATTCTGACCCGCCTCGCGGAGGAAAAAAGCGCCCCGAATTCCGGGGAAAGCGGCAGGCTGGCGGAATTTTCCCGGGCCGTGGTCCTGGTCGCGCGGGACAGGATACAGGAAATAGCGGCGCCGCAGAGGGAGGCGGCCGCCCTCGCCCGGATGGTTACGGCGGCGAAACCCGTCCTGGAAAACGTCCCGGTCCTGCTGCAGACGGGAAGGGACCGGGAAGCGATGCAGAGCATCCTGGGCTACACCGAGCTGGCGCTCAAGGCGACCCGGCTTCTGTCCCGGCACAGGGCGGCGTCGCGGGAAACGAACGATTTCTGCCGGGAACTCAACGGGGTGCTGAAGGAGCTGACCGGGGCCTTCGGGACGGGGGATTCGGTCCTCATCGGCGACATTCTCGAGTACGAGCTCGCCCCCCGGACCGAACGCCTTGCGGAGCTTCTGCGGACGATTCCGGCCGGCGAAAACGCCCCATGATCCCCCCCCTGCTTCAGTCGCAGATCCAGTTCTTCCCCACCCCCGCCCGCGGCCAGAACCTCCTGGCCATCGTCATTTTCTCCGCGATACTCGTCCTTTTCATTCTGTGGGCCGTTTTGACGAAGCGTTCTTCCGACAAACCCGGCACCTACGCGCGGGGGTCGTTCCGCAAGCGGGCCAGGAAGCTCGGCCTGGACAGGGACCAGGTCCGTTTCCTGGAGGGACTGGTCAAGGAAACGGGATTTCTGAGCCCCAACCGTGCGCTGGAAAACGCCGCCGGCCTGGACACCCTTCTCCGGAAATCCCTGGCGCTGCTTGAAGCCAGGGAGGACCTGCCGGAAGCGGAGAAAGCGAACCGGAAAGCCCGGGTTTACGGGATCAAGCAGACTGTCGAGAGAAATTCGGAGCAGCAGAAAATCATCGCCTCCACCCTGTCCCTGCCCATCAACACGGAGGTCAGCATCCGCACGAAGGAAGGACAAACCTACGAAAGCTACGTGACATCCAACATGCAGAACATGATCGGCATGGAGTGCCCCGCGTCGGGCGAGAGGGGGAAACCCTACCCGTGGCAGAAGGGCGAGGAACTGGGCATCGTGTTCATCCGCGGAGGGACGGAGGTTTACGCGTACAAAACGAGGGTCCTGGGCTACAAGATGGTCCGCGGCGTCCTGTCGGTCTTTACCGAGCACGGCAAAAACCTCCGGCAGATCCAGAATCGGAAATACAAGCGGCGGGAAATCAGCCGGCCCGCCAT
>CAZGUL010000324.1:0-3940 GCA_964529055.1 uncultured Spirochaetaceae bacterium | reverse complement strand
CCTGGGTTTCCACGACGGAGGCGTCGGTTTTCATTTCCAGCCGGACGGCCTCGTCGCCGCTTTCCATGAGATAACTTGCGCTCATGTTCCGGCTTCCGACCGAGTTTCGTTTTTGGGGGAATAATAATGGGAATTCTTCCAGCTCCGCCGCATGGCCTGATTCATTTCCCAGATTATTCCGGCGGTGAAAGGCTTTTTTATGGTAAGCAGTGACCTGGCCATCCTTACCGGATACGTCGGCAGCGAATAAATTCTTCTTTTGATGTGGTTGTTCCCCGCGTAAACCGCGTTCGGCGGCGTCTTTTCCAGGGTGTGGGTCAGATACGAGAACCGGAATTTTTCCCAGTCCTTCGGAAATTCGTTAAAAATCAGGCGATTTTCCTGCTCCATCCGGTCCATCAGCGACGTGCCGGGCAGGGGGGTCAAAATGCTGATCTGCACGATATCCACGCCGGCGGAGACGATGAAATCCGCGAGCTCCCTGTAGTATTCGGCGTTTTCCCCGTCGTTGCCGATGATGAAGGCCCCCAGCACCCCGATGCCGTGGCTGTGGAGCCGGCGGATGACCTCGCGGTAATTCTCGACGCCGGTCTTGAGATTGATGCCCTTCCGCATGTCCCGAAGCGCCGCGGCGTCGGTGGTTTCGAAACCGATGAAGACGTGGGTGCAGCCGGACCGAGCCGCCTTGCTGAGCACCTGCTCGTCGTCCGCCACGTTGATGGACGCCTGCATCCACCATCTCTTGTCCATGCCCCGGTCGATCATGCCCTGGAAGATCGCGAGCGCCCTGTCCCGGCTTTTCGGGGAATACCCGATGAGGTTGTCGTCCAGGAAGAAGATGTGCCTGCCGGAAATGCCTTCCAGCTCCCGGAGAACGGATTCCGCCGTTCGCTGGCGGTACGCCTTCCCCAGGTACCGGGACACGCAGCAGAAACTGCACTCGAAGGGACAGCCCCGGGACGTCTGGACCGACTGCCACAGGTAATCCGGATGCAGAAGGTCCCGGCGAGGAAGGATGTCGTAATTCTCAAGGTCCACCAGAGGCCCCTTGTAGATTCCCTTCATGCGGCCGTGCTCGAAATCCTCAATGACCCTGCCCCAGATCCCCTCGATTTCGCCGGTGACCACCGCGTCGGCGTAACGCAGGACCTCGTCCGGCAGCATGGACGCGTGGATCCCGCCCATCACGACGGGGGTCCCCCTTTTCCGGTACTCGGCGGCGATCTCGTACGCCCGGCCGACGGTGCTTGTGAAGGCCGTGATGCCCACCAGGTCGGCATCCTCGAGGTCTGCGGGACCGAAATTTTCGTCCAGGATTTTTATGTCCCAGCCGTCGGGCGTGACGGCCGCCGCGTACGCCAGACCGAGGGGCGGAAAGCGGGAAATCCTGCTCAGGATGAATCCGCTCCGCCGGCCGACGGGATTGACAAGGATGAGGCGCTTCATAGGTCCGGCCATTATAGGGCGGAATTCGGGTTTTGGGAAGAAGATTGCGCGAAACGCGCCGGCCGGGGTACTATTGCCCCATGAGCGGAGAACGGCTTTCCCGCGGAGTGAAGATGGGTTTCGGCGTCTGCGATCTGGGCGGCAACCTGTTCTTCACGATAATGGGTTTCTATCTCCTGTATTTCTTCACGAACCAGGCGGGGCTCCACCCGGGGCTGGCCGGCGCGGCGCTCCTGGTCGGCAAGTTCTGGGACGCGGTGACGGACCCCCTGGTGGGGGGCCTTTCGGACCGCACCGTTTCCCGCTGGGGACGGAGGAGGCCGTGGATGTTCGCCGGCGCGTTCCTGCTGTTCGGCGCGATGCTGCTGCAGTTCTCGCCCCCCGCAGGGGCGGGCCAGGGAGCGCTGTTCCTGTGGGCTGCGGGGGTCTACTGCCTGCTGTGCACGGCGTACACCTTCGTCAACGTTCCCTACGGCGCCATGACCCCCGAGCTGACGGAGGATTACCACGAGCGGACGGTGCTCAACGGCTACCGGCAGGTTTCGGCCATCACGGGGACCTTCATCGGCGCCGCGGCGGTCATGCCGATCGTCGGGGCCTTTCAGGACCCGGGGACCGGATGGCTTGTCATGGCGGCCGTCATGGGAGGCATCATGCTCGCCACGGCCCTCGTCACGGTGTTCACCGTTCCGGAGCGGGGCGCAGCGAGGGCCGCCGCTTCCGGTGGCATCCTCGCGTCCTACCGGGACGTGCTCCGTCAGAAGCCTTTTCTGCTGGTGCTGATTCCCTGGGCCCTGCACATCTCGGGAATAACGGTGGTGCAGGGTTCCCTGGTCTACTATTTCCAGTACATCCACGGCGACAGGGAGGCGTTCCAGGCGGCCCTGATGATTCTTCTGGTGTGCGCGATGGCGGCCATTCCCGCGTGGGTGCGGCTGTCCGGACGGATCGGGAAGAGAAACGCCTACAATCTGGGGATGGGTATCTTCGCGGCGGCAATGATCGCCTTTTTTCTGCTCGGGGGCCGGGGAGGACCCGGCGCGGCATTCCTCCTGATGGTCCCGGCGGGGGCGGGTTTCGGGGCCCAGTACGCCATGCCCTTCGCGATCCTCCCGGATGTGGTGGAATACGATCTGGCGGAGAACGGCCGCCGCCGGGAGGGGGTCTACTACGGGCTGTGGACCTTTGTCAGCAAGCTCGGCCAGGCCTTCGCGGCGGCGATGACCGGCTGGGTGCTGGCCTCGGCGGGGTACGCTCCCGAAGCGGCGGCGCAGACGGACGGGGCGCGGCTCGCGATACGCCTGCTCTGCGGCATCATTCCCGCCGTCTTCGTCGTCGCCGGGGTCGTCGTCCATTCCTTCTATCCCATCGACAGGGCGTATTACGAAAAACTCGCCCTGAAGGCCCGGCTCCGTGGGTCGTAACTTCCACACCGAGGGGATCGTCCTGAAAAACAACCGTTTCGGCGAAAACCACAAGGGGGTGGTCTTCCTGTCGCCCGAACACGGGGTCATGGACGCGGTTGCCTACGGAGCGTATTCCGCCAGGGGAAAACTGCGGAGCGTGACGAATCCCCTCTGCGCGGGAACCCTGTTTCTGTACCGGGACCCGGTCAAGGACACCTGCAAGATCACCGACATGGACTGCAGGGAGTTCTTCGAAGGCGTGCGGGCCTCGATCGGGAAATTCTACACCGCCTCGGTGTGGCTGGAAACCGTCCTGCGGACCTTCGGGGGGGACTCGGCGGGGACTTTTACCCTGCTGACCTCCTGTCTGCGGATCCTGGACGCGGCGAAGGACCCGGCGACGCCGTACCTCCTTGTCCAGTTTCTGTGGCGGTATCTGGACATGTCCGGAACGGCGCCCGATCCGGACGAATGCGGACGCTGCGGCCGGCGCCGGGAGGAAAAGGAGGCGATGACGTATTCCCGGGGAACCCTGGGTTTTCTCTGCTCCGGCTGCGCCGGGGACCTGTCCGGGGAAGCCTCCGTCCCCCTTTCGCCGGGAGCGCTGGGATACCTGCGGTACAGCGGCAGGGTCCCCGTGGAGAAGGCCTGCGAAGCGGTCCTGGACGGCCCTTCCCTGCCGGCCCTGAAAAGGGCCGTCCTGTTCCTGATCCAGGACATGGCGGGAGGTACCCTCAATTCGATACGGACCGGGGCGGGAATCCTGTAAGGGCGGGGGAATTTTCCACCCCAGGGGAGACCTGCGCGTCTTGTCCGATTCGAAAATATCCGGTATGATTTTCGCACCATCATGAACAAAATAATCCAGAAAGTCCAATTGTCGGACGAGGTGTACAAGATCGTCGTGGAGGCCCCCCTGATCGCCGAAGAGCGCAAGCCGGGCCAGTTCGTCATCGTCCAGCGGGACACGGAATTCGGCGAGAGGATCCCCCTCACCATCGCCGACGCGGATCCGGAAAAGGGCACCATCACGATGATCTTCCAGACCGTCGGAAAGTCGACCCACAATCTGGCGCTCCTCGAGCCGG
>CAZGUL010000323.1:0-3945 GCA_964529055.1 uncultured Spirochaetaceae bacterium | reverse complement strand
TCTGGGAATTTTCCTGCCCTTCTTCATCGCTGTTGCCATCAAGTCCGCCCAGGGAAGCGGCACCGTTTCGCTGGTCACCACGTCGGCCATCATGGCCCCCCTCATGGCGGGTCTGGGCTTGAATCCCGTTCTGACCACCCTCGCCATCGGAGCCGGCGCGGGCATCGTGTCCCATGCGAACGACTCCTACTTCTGGGTCGTTTCCCAGTTCTCCGGCCTGTCCGTCAACCTGGCCTACAAGGTGTACACAACCGCGACCCTTGTTCAGGGTCTGGCAGCCTTTTCCGTGGTGTTCGTCCTGTCCTTGTTCTTCTAGAAAACCCACGGCCGCGGGAGCTCCTGCATCCGCGGCCGGGTTTGTGCACGGCGCTATTAACGCCGCGGGCCGTCCGGAACTACCGGACGGCTTTTTTTTCCGCCCGCCGCATCCGGAAAAGACACCCCACCGCCGCGGCGAAGACGAGGAGAAGGAGGGCCGCGGGCAGCCGGGGATTCAGGGCCGAAAGCATGCCGGCGAGCCAGCCGAAGGGTTCCGTACCCCCGTACACGCCGGCATACACAAGGGCCATCGTCTTGGCCCGGCGGTCGTCCGGGACCCGGTGGGCCAGGTTCCCGTTCACGAAGGGGGTCACCACCGCGGCGCCGACGCCGGCGACGATTGTCGAGACCATCGCGGCGGCGAAACTGCCACGGGGCGCGAAGAGAAGGAGCCCGTAACCCGCGATCAGAAGCAGAAGCCCGGCGAAAAGCGGCCGCTTCGGGTTTCTCCTGCCCAGGCCGGGCATGACGAAAACATGGACCAGAAGGGCCGCCGCGGACCCCGCCGCCGGAAAAACCGCCAGCATTTCCTGGGGCAGTTCCAGCCCCCTGTTCAGGATGATTCCCAGGAAGGTGTTCCGAAGCACCACGTGAACGTTGTTGAGCACCGCCAGCGCGAAGGCCGTGAGGACAAGGGGATCCGCCGCGAGGCCCCGCAGGACCTCCGGATATTCCCGGAAACCGTCCAGGGGCGAGTGGTGCCGGGTTTCCTCCATCCTTACCAGGCCGATGGCCGTTTCCCGGGTCCAGGCGTTGCGGATCAGGAACATGGCGGTCATCGAAAGGAAGGCGAAGAGGTACAGGCCGCGGACCGCGGGAACAAGGCCGAACCGGAGCACGAAGAAGCCCGCTATGGGAGCGAAGAAGCCGGCGAGGATGTTCGCCACTTCGATCCAGGTGTAGATGTGCACCCTCTGGGACGGCGGGGAGTCCTCTATCATCAGGCAGTTCCAGGAGTTCTGGACGATCCGAACCGTGGCGTTCAGGACCGCAGCGAGGAGAAAGAAATAGTAATTCCTCGCCGCCGCCCAGATCAGGGTCGGGACCGACCACGCGACGATGTCGAATACGAGGGAGGTCCTGCGGCGGCCGTACTTGTCGGTGAGGTAGCCGCCGGACAGGGCGAACAGCATCTGGAAGACCAGGCCGGCGGCGGTGATCGATCCGATTTCCGTGTCGGACACCCCCAGCGCGAGCATGTACAGGGACGCGTAGGGAACGTAGAGATTGTAGGGGATCCCCCACAGGGGCTCCACGGCTATGCACGCCCGCGTGTTGCCCCGGAAGCCTTTCAGCACCTCCACGGTGGGTGCGAGCCGTTTCGTGATCAGTTTTTTCATGCGAATGGGCCCACTATAACGGGAACGCATTCTTCCGGCAAGCCTTCGCCTTGCGCCGCCGGCACATGTCCGTTATCATGAAAACATGAAAAGCGAACCCGAAACCGGCGGGACAGGCGCGGCGCTGCGGCACGGGGAGACGGCCCGCCGCGGTCTGTACGTCAAAGGCCTCGCGACGGGAATCATAAGCGGTTTCGTCGTCGTCGCGTACCGGCTCACGCTGGAGCGCGCGGCGGTTCTGCGCACCGCCGTCTTCCGGGCGGCGTCCCGGGGGGGTGTCCCGGCGGCGGCGCTTCTGTTCGCGGCGCTGGCCGCGACAGCGGTGTTCGTGGGCTTCCTGGTCCGCCGGGCACCGATGATAAAGGGCAGCGGCATTCCCCAGGTGAAGGGGGTGCTCCTCCGGCAGTTCCGGATGGAATGGCTGAAGGAGCTGGTGCTCAAATTTTCGGGCGGGGTCGCCGCCCTGGCCTGCGGGCTTTCGCTGGGCCGGGAGGGGCCTTCGATCCAGCTGGGAGCCCACGCGGGGGCGGGAGTGGCGTCCCGGTCGGCCCATCCCCGCATGGACGAGAAGTACCTGGTCACCGCGGGGGCCAGCGCGGGGCTCGCGGCGGCCTTCAACGCGCCGCTGGCGGGGGTGCTTTTTTCGCTGGAGGAGCTGCACAAGAGTTTCTCGCCCCTGATGCTGACCTGCATCATGCTGGCGTCCCTCGCCGCGGAGGTCGTGTCGAAATATTTCTTCGGCCTCTCGACCGTCTTCGATTTCCGGGTCCACGAGTTTCTTCCCCTGAGCCATTACCCGGTCCTTGTCCTGCTCGGGGCCCTCTGCGGGCTGGCGGGCGTCGTGTTCAACGCCGCGCTGCTGCGGTCCATGGACCTGCACGACAGGTGGATCGGCAGCGACGTTTTCAAGCCCGTTCCGGCCTTTCTGCTGGCAGGCGTTCTGGGCTTTCTCATGCCGGAAGTGCTGGGAGGAGGCCACGAACTCCTGGTGGATTCCACGCTGGGAAAATACGGGCTGGCCGCGCTCCTGCTGCTGGTTTCGGTGAAACTTTTTTTCACCGCAGTCTCCTACGGTTCGGGCTCCCCGGGGGGGATATTTTTCCCGCTTCTCGTGGTGGGGGCCCTTCTGGGGAGGATATTCAGCGACGTTCTCGTGCTGGCATTCGCGTTCGACCCGGATTTCGCCGTCAACTTCGTGATTCTCGGCATGGCCGCCTTCTTCACCGCCGTGACCCGTGCACCGATAACCGGGGCGGTGCTGATTTCCGAAATGACCGGCTCGCTGTCCCACCTGGTATCGCTGATCATCGCGTCATCCGCCGCCTACGCCGTGGCGGAGGCCCTGAAGGCGAAGCCGATCTACGAGGCGTTCCTCGACCGGCTCCTTTCGAAGGGCCGGATCTCCCGGGTGAAATACGAGGAAAGGGAGCGGAAGATCGTGCTGTCCGTGCCGGTATGCTCCGGGTCCTTCCTCGAACACCGCAGGGTCCGCGAACTCACCCTTCCCCCGGAATGCGTCCTCGTCGGGGTCCTCCGGGGCAAGCACGAGAAGCTCCCGCATCCGGAGACGGTTCTGCAGTCCGGGGACGCCCTGTCGGTGCTGACCGAGGAGTCCCGGGCCGCGGAGCTGAAGCCCGTGCTGCTGCAGCTCGGCGCGCCGGACTCTAGCGAATGAGACCGCGGAGCAGACTGTCGTCCCGGCGCCACCGGGGCTTCACCTTGACCCGCAGGTCCAGGTGTATCCGGTAAGGGAATATCCTGCCCAGATCCTTCTGCGCCGCGGTCCGGATTTCCTTTATCCTGCCGCCGCCTTTTCCGACCAGGATGCCCTTCTGGGATTCCCGCTCGACCACGAGAAAGGCCCGGATCCACAGCTGCCGTTTTCCCTCCTCCTCGGAGGGCTCCATGTCCGCGATTTCCACGTACAGGGCGTGGGGAACCTCCTCGCGGGTCGCGGTGATCGCCTTTTCCCGGATGATCTCCGACGCGCGGAACTCCGGGTCCTGGTCGGTGTAATATTCGGGCGGGTAGAGGGGCTCCCCCTCCGGCGCGAGGGAGAAAACGAGGTCCAGGAGCCCGGCGAGCCCCGCGCCTGTGGCGGCGGAAATTTCCACGACGCCCGCCCCGGGAAGCTTCTCCAGGATGAAGCTCCGGTTCCTCTCCCGCATGTTCGGGACGATGTCGATCTTGTTCAGGACCGCGACGACGGGACCCCGGAAGCCGCGGAGTTTTTCCGCCACCGCTTCCTCCTCCTCGCCGGCGGCGCGGGAGACGTCGACCACGTACA
>CAZGUL010000322.1:0-3967 GCA_964529055.1 uncultured Spirochaetaceae bacterium | reverse complement strand
GTCATCGCCCAGCTCCTGGACCTTCTATTGGAGGGCAAACTGAAGGTGGGCGACCGGCTCCCTGCGGAAACTGAACTCGCGGCCCAGGTGGGGGTGGGAAGGAACTCCATTCGGGAAGCCATGAAGGTCCTGCAGGTGCTGGGAATCCTGGAAAGGCGGCAGGGAGACGGGAGCTATATAAGCTCCGCGTTCAACGTCCCCTTCGATTCCCTGCTGTTTTCCCTCATCGGGAAGATCAGCAAGCCCGAGGAGCTGGTGGAACTCCGCAGGGTTCTCGAGCTGGGAGTCATGGAAGTGGTGATAGAAAAGGCAACGGCGGAAGATTTCCTGCTGCTCCAGGAAAAGGTCGACCTCCTGGAAAAGTACGCGAGGATGGAACCCATACCCCTCGATGAGGCGACCAGGGTGGACATGGCGTTTCACCTGTGCCTCATCGACCTGACGCGCAATTCCGCCCTGGAGGAATTCGGCAAGCTCATCATGCGGCTTTTTCAGACCTCCATGATAGCCCACATCGCCACCCCGAAGGGCATCCGCGAAGCGGTGGAAGCTCACAAGTCCATTCTGGAGGCCATACGGGCCCGCGATCGGGTCCGGGCCCGGGAAATGATTCTGAAATCCCTTGGAGTATGGAAGGAATACATCCGTCTCAGAAACGAAAATCTTTAGTTCCCGCCGGCCGGAAGAAGGAGTAACAAAGACCATCAAATGTCCTACATCCTATAATAGGTTGACATATCAAAACAAGTATGGTAGATTTTGCGTACAGATACAGGAGGTTCTATGGCACCGAAAAACTCACCGAAGACCTTCGATGAACGCGTCGCCTTCCTGAAGGAAAAAGCCAAAGACGTCAGATTCAGGATCGTCGACATGATTCACACGGCACAGTCCGGCCATCCCGGCGGCTCCCTGTCCGCCGCGGACATCGTCACGGCGCTGTATTTCGACATCCTCAACGTGGACCCGAAAAAGCCCCGGGACCCCGGGAGGGACCGCTTCGTCCTCTCCAAAGGGCATGCCTGCCCTGTCTGGTACGCGAACCTGGCCCTCCGCGGTTTTTTTTCGCTGGAGGAGCTGAAAACCCTGCGAAAGTTCGAATCCAAGCTGCAGGGACACCCGGTTTCGACAAAAACTCCCGGCGTCGACGCAACCACCGGCTCCCTGGGCATCGGATTCGGCCAGGCTGTCGGTATGGCGCTGGAAGGGAAAATGCTGAAAAAGAACTACAAGGTCTACGCCCTGCTCGGCGACGGCGAACTCCAGGAGGGAATCGTCTGGGAAGCGGCGGGCAGCGCCAACAAGTTCAAGCTGGACAACCTGGTGGCGATCGTGGACAACAACGGCCTGCAGAACGACGGCTTCTCGAAGGATATCATGCCCATGGAACCCATCGACAAAAAGTTCGAAGCCTTCGGCTGGACGGTGAAGCGGATAAACGGCCACAGGATGGAAGAGGTTCTGGCCGCGCTCGACGAGGCGAAGGCCCACCGGGGAACGCCCTTCTGCATCGTCGCGGCCACCGTAAAGGGACGGGGGGTGAGCTACATGGAAAACGTCCGCGGCTGGCACGGCAAGCCGCCGAGCGACGGGGAATACGAGCAGGCGGTGAAGGAAATCCGGGAGGGACTGAAATGAAAAAACTCGCGTTGAACAAAGCCGACTCGCCGACCCGAAAATGCTTCTCCGAGCGCATGCTCGAAAGGGCGGCGAAGGACAAAAACTTCGTGGTCTTCGAGTCCGACATCGGATACTCCACCTACTCCTACCTGTTCGGCGACAAGTATCCCGACCGGTACTTCAACATGGGCATCGCCGAACTCGGCACCATGTCGGCCGCGGCGGGAATGGCCGCCGACGGCAGGAACGTCGTCGTTTCCGGGTACGGGGTTTTCCTCACCATGCGGGCCGTGGAGGTTGTCCGGTCCTTCATCTGCTACCCGCACCTGAACGTGAAAATCCTGTCCTCCCACGGGGGTCTGACGGCGGCCATCGACGGCGTCACCCACCAGGCCAGCGAGGACATCGCGTACATGGGCACCCTGCCGGGAATGAAGGTCCTCGTCCCCTGCGACAAGGCCTCGGCGAAGGGCGCCTTCGACATCGCGATGGCCACCCCCGGACCGGTGTTCACGCGCCTGATGCGGGACCCGCTGTGGGACATCTATCCCGACGACGAGGAGTTCGTTCTCGGCGGCTCGAAAACCCTGACGAAGGGCTCGGACATCACGATCGTTTCCTACGGGGACATCGTCTTCCAGGCCCTGGAGGCCGCCGAAGCCCTGAAGAAAAAGGGCATCGGGGCGGAAGTCATCGACATGTACTCGGTGAAGCCCTTCGACGAAAAGGCCCTGCTCCGTTCGATACGGAAAACCGGCGCCCTCCTGGTTGCGGAAAACCATCAGCGGCGGAACGGCCTCGCATACGACATCGCCGCCTTTTGTCTGAAGAACAACCCCGTCCTCTTCGACAACCTGGGCCTGGACGACACCTTCGGCGAAAGCGGAAATTACTTCCAGGTCATCGACAAGTACGGCCTCTCCGCCCGGGCCATCGCGGCGGCGGCGGGGAAACTGGTCAAAAAGAAAAAAGCGTAAGCGTCCCCGGGGGGCGGTCGGCCGCCCCGCGGCGCCTCACCGCGGTTTCTCCGCGGTTCCCCCGGCCGGGGGGCCGCGGTTTTTTTATTGCAGCACCGTCAGCAGAAAAGGAAGAATGACGGCGTAGGACAGGGTCGAGACCAGCCACGCGGAATTCGCCAGGTCCACGTCGAAACCGTAGACGGTGGGGGGAACGACCGCGAGAAAACCCACCGGCGAAAACGACGCCACGACGAGAGACTTGAACGGAACACCCCCCATGACCCGCGGCAGGCCCGCGATATATCCCAGTGCCGAAAGCACCGCGGGAATGAGGAGAAATTTGATCCCGTGCACCAGCGCGATCTCCCGCCGGTACAGCCTCACCTTGCCGATCTTCAGCGTAAGGCCGATGGAAAGCCCGAAAAGCACCGCCATCGCCGGCACCAGCACCGAGGACAATCCGTCCATGAAAGCGGGTTTCAGCACGGGCGACACCCGCAGAAGAAGTCCCGCCGCAACGGCCGCGAGGGGAAAGAAAACGATAGGCTTGTCCCGGAAATTCTTCAGGCTGAAACGGAAATTCCTCGGCATGCCCTTGCTGACCTCGTAGGAAAACGGAAACGCGACGGCATAGTAAAAGGGGAGTTCCATGAGCGCGTAGAGCTGGATGGTAACGAATCCCGCATCCCCGAACATCATGAAGGCCACGAAGGCCGCCAGCGTGCTGATGTTCGAAAACAGACAGCTCGTAAAAAGCGAACCCGCCTTGTACGGCTCCAGTTTCAACATGCGGATGAGAAACAGCCCCGCCGCGCCTCCCAGGGAAAGAGCCGTGACCCCGAAAAACGGCAGTAAAACCAATCGCATGCCCGAAAAGGAAATGCCCCACAGGGAATTGATCGTCGCCAGGGGCGTGACGAACACTATCGCGACGGTTTTCAAAAAGGCGCTGGTTCTCATGACCGCACCTTCGCCACCCCGGGGTGAGGCGGCGAGCCGGATTGCATATCCCAGGAAAACCGAACCGAAACTGATGATCACGATATACGCGAGCCGCATGACGGCATGGTACGCCAAAACGCTTTTCTTGATAATAGCCTTGTGGTATAGTTGCGACGTATGAATATGAAAAAACTGTTCAGTTTTATGCTCGTGCCCAAGTGGGAAAGGTCCGCGATGAACAATTTCGTCATGGGCCGTTACGCGAAAGCGGAAGAATTCTTCCGCCGGATCCAGGAAGTCCAACCGGACAAATTCGCGCTGGGTCACAACCTTGGTCTCGTCAGCCTCGCCCAGGAGCGGTACGAGGAAGCGGCCGGTTACTTTCTCCGGGAACTCGAGAAGTACGGGGAAACCTACATCCGGTTCAAAGCCCTGGGGGACACCTA
>CAZGUL010000321.1:0-3969 GCA_964529055.1 uncultured Spirochaetaceae bacterium | reverse complement strand
ACAACGCCGTCATTGTCCGCGAAGACCAAATCGCCGGGGTTGACCGGCACGTTACCGATGGTGATGGGTTGATTGATTTTGCCTCCGGTGACTTTTGTGCTGCTCTTTACGCTGATGCCGCGCGACCACACCGGAAAACCGATCTTTTTCATCATCATAGTATCCCTGACGCACCCATCAATAATAAGTCCCGCGGCGCCCATTGTTTGGGCCGCCTGGCTCATTATTCCGCCCCACATGCCGCCGGATTCCAGAAAACCGTCGCAGGTTACGACTAGAACATCACCGGGTTTTATCAAGGTAATGGCTTTATGGAGAATCAGATTATCCCCCGGTCGGGCTCGTACGGTGAAGGCGCGGCCGACTAACCTCTGCTCCGGCCATACCGGCCTGAAGTCATGGGGCAGGGCGCCGCTCACGGGCAGACACTCGTTGATTGAGGCGCTTTCATCCATCGCGGCGTATTTTTTCAGCAGCGCATCGTCGACCTTTTCATAATTTTTTACAACATCATACATTCGAGGAACCATCCTTGCTGTTTATTAGTAAACCGGTTTATTAAACACCTGGATTACAACTCTTGTCAAGAAAAATGTTGCAGGGTGCATCCCGTAGCGAAAGCGGTGCAGCGGGTTGTGGTATTCTTCTCCTATTCGCGACCGCCACATAAGATTTTTTAAAGAAAATCTTTCGGCCGACGCCCGATTTTCTGAAAACTTGCTTGTTTTACCTTGACTTATATTTATGCAATTAATAATAATAAATATGCACGCCCCTGTTCGGGGCGCTATTCCAAAAAAAGAGGTTGAAAACGTATGGCGGAAGAAACGAAAGGCCTGGAGCAGGATTCCTGGAAGCCTGACATTCCGGCCAAGCATCCGTCTCTCTTCGAACCGGTGGTATTGATTCCCGGTCTTCTGATGGGCATTTTGGGAACCATCATCGGCGCGGAACTCCTGACCCGCGTGGGCATCACGCCGAATACGTCGGTCATCGGGGCCATCGTCGCCATCGCCGTCAGCAGGGTACCGCTGGCGGTACTGGGCAAGCTGCGCAGCGTGCACCGGCAGAACCTGATCCAGACCACCATATCCGGCGCGACCTTCGGCGGAGCGAACGGACTCCTCCTTCCGATGGGCATCCTGTGGCTGATGGGAAAACCCGAGCTGGTGCCGGCGATGCTGATCGGCGCGGTCATCGGCCTTGTCGTGGACATGACGATCCTCTACAAGGTTTTCGACACCGCCGCCTTTCCGGCTTCGGGGATATGGCCGCCGGGGGTCGCCACCGCGGAGACGATCATCGCGGGCGACGTGGGCGGCAAGCGCGCCCTGACCCTGGTCGCGGGAGGCGTCATCGGAGGAGCCGGGACCTACCTTGGTTTCCCGATGGACATCTTCGGCGTCTGCTGGATCGGAAACGTCTGGGCCCTCGCGATGTTCGGCCTGGGCCTCCTGGCCCGGGGCTACTCGGTCAAGCTCATCGGCGTTGACCTCAACAAGATCTATCTGCCCCACGGCATGATGATCGGCGCGGGGATCGTGGCCCTCTACCAGATCATCTCCTTCATGGTGAAGAAATACAGCGAGAAGGACGTCAGCGACGGCCACGTCTACAGCCGGACCGCCGACGATCTGAAAAAGGGCTTCGGCGGCGGGTTCGTCGCGTACATCATCGGCGCGGTGATCATCGCGATCATCGGCGGAATTTACGCGGACATGCCTTTCTGGCAGATCGTCGTTTTCGTCCTCTTCGCCGCGATTGCCGCCGAGGTTTCGGAAATCCTGGTCGGCCTTTCGGCGATGCACGCGGGATGGTTCCCGGCGTTCGCCACCGCCCTGATCTTTCTCGTCCTGGGCATGATGATAGGCTTTCCGCCCCTGGCGCTGGCGTTCCTGGTGGGCTACACCGCCTCGACTGGCCCCGCCTTCGCCGACATGGGTTACGATCTTAAAACCGGTTTCATCCTGCGCGGAAAGGGGGCGCATCCGGAACTGGAAAGGGCCGGACGGCTCCACCAGTACCGGGCGGAACTCCTGGGATTCGGCTGCGCCATCGTCTTCCTGCTCATCTTCTACAAGGCCTACTTCACCGCCGATCTTTTCCCGCCGGTGGACCGGGTCTTCGCCGCGACGATCAAGGCGGGCGCCTCGCCGGCGGTCCTCAAGAACATCCTTATCTGGGCCATCCCCGGAGCGATCATTCAGTTCCTCGGCGGACCGGAACGACAGCTGGGGGTCCTTTTCTCCACCGGTCTTCTCATCATGAACCCGAAGGCGGGTTGGACGGCCCTGGCGGCCATCGCGATCCGTCTGCTGATTCTGAAGATCAAAGGCAAGGAAGCCCAGGGTCCGATGTACGTGCTGGCGGGCGGATTCATCGCCGGTTCGGCCCTCGTATCGTTCGCCACGGGCACCCTGAAGGCCCTGACGCCGAAGAAATGACGCGGGAAGGAACATGACGCTGATAGGACTCATCCGGGTCGTCACTTTCGACGATCCGGAGCTGGCCGGCCTTCACGGCCGGCTTCTGGAAAAACATTACCCCGAATTCCGGGTTGTGTCCCGGTGCATACCGGACCAGCCGAAGGGAATATACGACGATGAAACCGAGGCCCTGGCGGTCCCGAAAATCGTCGAACTCGGGGCAAGGATGGAGAGGGAGGACGGCATCGCCGCCCTCGTCGTAAGCTGCGCCGCGGACCCCGGGGTCGCCGAACTGCGGCGGCTGCTGAAAATTCCCGTCATCGGGGCGGGCACCGCCGCGGCGGCCCTCGCGCTGGCCTATTCCGGCCGCGTCGCCACCCTGGGCATCACCGAAGGAACGCCGGAGCGGATGCGCCGCGCCCTGGGACCCGCCCTCGTGGGCGAGACCCGGCCCGACGGGGTGTTCAACACCCTGGATCTGATGAAGGAAACCGGGAAGAAGGCGGCCGTCCGCGCCTGTGTCGACCTGGTAAATTCATCGAAGGCGGGGATCGTCGCGCTGGCCTGCACCGGCTTCGCGACGATCGGTCTCGCGGACGAGCTGGAAAAGGCGTCGGGCGTGCCGGTTCTGGACCCGGTGGTGGCCGCGGGGGCAGTTGCAAGGTTTTATCTCGGGAGGAAAAAATGATCCGCATCGACCTCGACATGGTGGAAAACGCCGTTCTCGGAGGCTGTTTTCTGGGCGGCGGCGGCGGGGGCGCCATGGCAGAGGGACGGAGGATGGGGAGGCTCGCGATCGAAACGGGAATTCCCGTCCTCGCGTCCGTCGACGAAATTCCCGGGGACTCCCTGGTGGTGACGGTTTCCGCCGTGGGCGCCCCCGCCGCAGCGGAACAATTTTGCACCCCCATGCATTACGTGCGGGCCGTGCAGGTCCTGATGGAGAGGGGCCTCGCCGTCGGGGGCCTGATAACGAGCGAGAACGGCGGCCTCGCCTCGGTGAACGGCTGGTTCCAGAGCTCGGTCCTCGGCGTTCCCGTGGTCGACGCCCCCTGCAACGGGCGGGCCCATCCCATGGGCACCATGGGCGCAATGGGTCTCCATCGGGTGCCGGGCTGCGTATCCCGGCAGGCCGCCGCGGGGGGCAATCCGGACACGGGAAAATACACGGAAATTTCCGTCGCGGCGGGCATCGTCGAGGCTTCGCGTCTGGTGCGCCAGACCGCGGTTTCCGCGGGGGGCATGGTCGCGGTGGCCCGGAATCCCGTATCGCCGGCCTACGTCAGGGAAAATGCGGCCCCCGGCGCGCTCTCCCGGGCCGTGGAGCTGGGCCGGGAGATGCGCCGGGCGAAGGATCCGGCCGCGGCGGCCGCCGATTTCCTCGGCGGCAGGATAGTCGCGGAGGGTGAGGTCGCGTCGGTCGTCCTGGAAACGAAGGGCGGTTTCGACGTCGGAAAGATCGTCGTGTCGGCGGGACGGGAAAAATACGAGCTTCTGTTCTGGAACGAGTACATGGCCCTCGAGGAGGGCGGCAGAAGGCTCG
>CAZGUL010000320.1:0-3997 GCA_964529055.1 uncultured Spirochaetaceae bacterium | reverse complement strand
TAGACGACTTTTGCCCGGTTGTGCTCGTTCAGGCTCCGGGAAAAGAAGTGAGTTCCCGCCGCGGGGTCCTTCAGAACGAAGTACCAGTAATCGGTCCGGGCCGGATGGAAGGCAGCCGCGAGGGACGTTCTTCCCGGATTGCTGATCGGTCCCGGCGGCAGCCCCGGCCGGCGGTAGGTGTTGTACGGCGACGGGATTTCCAGATCGTCGTAGGTCAGGAAATCCGGGTGGGGTTTTTTCTGTATTTCCGTGATGATGTACTCCACCGTCGCGCAGGACCCCAGCGCCATATTCACACCCAGCCGGTTGTAGAAAACCGAGGCCATCATCGGGGCTTCAGCCGGGTCCCGGTACTCCCGCTCCACGATGGACGCCAGCACGACCTTGTCGTAAATCTCCTTCGGTCCGAGTGCGGCGTAATCGGGATGAATGCCAGCGAGTTTCTGGAAGAAATTCTCGATCAGCAATCCGACGACCTTGTCGGCGGGAAAGTCCTCAGGGAAATAATAGGTGTCGGGAAAAAGGTAGCCCTCGGCGGTCTTTCCCGGGATGGAGAAACGGGACAGGATCCGGGGGTCCGCCGCCGCCTCCAGAAAGGACTCCTTCTTCGTGACGCCCTTTTCCTCGAAATACGCCGCGATCCGCGAGGAGGTCCACCCTTCGGGGATCGTGACCCGATGGAGAAGCTGGGAACCGGTGATGAAGAAATCGTGAATCTGCCGGGCCGTCCGCCCCCGGGGGACCATGTAGGATCCTGACTGGAACAGTGTGTCCGTGCCCCGGAGCCGGCTGTAGTTGACGAGGAAAAAAGCCGAGCGTATGAGCTGCAGCTCCTGGAGCCGCCCCGCGACGGCCTGCAGGTTTTCGCCTTTCGCGATGGTGAAGGCCGCGGCCTTGCCGCCTCCTTCCCCCGCCGGGGCGGAATTCAGGTACACCGCCGCCCCGACGAGCAGGGAGACCGCCGCGAGAAGAATGATCAGTAGAGCGAGGACCGAACGTATGACCTTGCGCATGGGCCTACTTCACCAGGATGAATTCGACGCGGCGGTTCTTCCAGTTGTTTTCCCGGTCGCCGAAGGGAAAGATCATTTCCCTGCCGCCCTTTCCTTCAACTTCGATCCTGCGGGCCCCGAGGCCTCTTTCCACCAGGGCCTTCCGGACCTCCTCCGCCCGGGCGAGCGACAGCGGTCCGAGTTCTTCGGTCTCCTCCCGGGCGGTCCCGGTGACGTTGTTCGCGTGCCCCTCGATCCGGATCTGGTAGTTGCCGTACTTCGTCAGGACCTCCACGAGCCGTTTCAGCACGCTCTGGTTTTTGACCCCCGTTTCGGAGTCGTCGAGAACAACCAGGGGACTGTTCGGCGAGAAGGTGATGCTGGAAATCTTGATCTTCAGCCTGTCCCCGTCCCGGATGACCAGGATGTCGATGGGGATGAGGCCCTTCACGTCCCTCCTGTTGCCGAGGGTGTCGGAGATGGTGAAAACGTACGGGTAATCCTCCGCCGCGATGACCAGCTCTCCCGTGGCGGACCGGCCGTCCCAGCGTATGGTCTCCGCCGGAAGGCCCGTGCCGGCGAAACGGTTGAACGGAGTGCCGTTTCTGTCGGTGACGGTGAAACTCCAGTTGGAAATGGCACTCGCGTCCTCCACGGCGATGGAAATGGCGAGCTCGTCGGCGATTCCGTCGTTGTCGGGAGAGAACGGCAGAGGCTCCAGGCCAAGCTTCACCACCGGGGGCGAAACGTCCAGCAGGAATTGACCCGTCCTTGCGGTCGGCCGGTTTCCCTTCTCGAATCCGGCCTCGAATGCGGCGGTGTAAAGACCCTCCGTGACGGAACCGTCCTCCGCCTTTCCATCCCACCGGATTTTCATCGGCGAGCGGAGGCTCGTGCCCTGGAAGAGCTTTTTCACCGCGCCCGAGACGTCCACCACGCGGAGTCGCCAGCTTTCGATGCCGTCGGTCATGTTCAGGTAGACGGTGAATTCGGCAGCGTCCCGGACGCCGTCCCCGTTGGGGGAGAATCCGGGTGCGTCGACGGTCACGAAGGCTGACGCGGGCCGGGTGTCGACCCTGATGCCCCGCAGAGACGCCTCCGCGGAGTTTCCGGCCCTGTCCTCCGACCGTACCGAATAGACGTACACGCCGTCGGGGGTCTTGTTGCCCATGCCGTCGGTCCCGTCCCAGGAGAAATCGCCGGCCTCGCCCTTCCAGAAGAAATTTCTCACCGCCGCGCCTCTTCCGTCGGTGATCCTTCCTTCCCAAAGGTTTTCCCGGGACGACGTCTGCTCCGCCCGGAAAACGTCCAGATTGCCGTCCCCGTCGGGGGAGAACACCAGCTTGTCCGCTTTGACCGAAATTCCCGGAGCGGCTGTGTCCAGCTCGAAGGCGCCGGTCCGCGAAACCGACCTGTTTCCGTTCCGGTACACCACGACGATCTCCGCCGTGTACATGCCGTCGGGGGCCCGGGCGCCGGCGCCGGTGGTGCCGTCCCAGACGTAGTCCGGCTCAAGCCGTCCCCTGCCCGAAAACACCCGCACGTCGGCGTTGTCCCCGCTCCTGACCGTCAGCGTGACGGTTTCCACCCCTTCCCGCACCTTGACCGTGGGAGTGAAACGGATGACGTCCTTGATGCCGTCGCCGTTCGGGGAAAACGCGTCGGTGTCGGCGCTCAGGATGACCGGGGTTTCCTCGGTGTTTATCGTGAAGGAGATTGCGTCCGACACCCCGCGGTTGCCCGCCCTGTCGACGCTTTCCAGCCGGTAGGTGTAAATCCCGTCGGGCACCAGCGTTCCGGCGTCGCTGGTTCCGTTCCATACAACCGCGGCATCCGCCTTTTCTATCCACGTAAAGGTCTTTACGACCCGGTTTTCCCTGTTGCGGACTATCCCGGTCCACGATTCTTCCGCGGTGGTTTCCTGGTAGAAAGTTATCTCGTCCTTGCTGCCGTCGCCGTTGGGAGAGAAGATCGGGAGGTCGGCGCGCAGGGACGCCCGGGGGGGCGTCAGGTCCACGGTGAACTGCGGGGACTCCGCGGAGGGCCGGTTGCCGTTCCGGTAGACCATCCGGAGACGGGCGGTATAGACGCCTTCCGGAAGCACCGTTCCGGCCTCCATCCTCCCGTCGAACACGACGGGCAGGGGCGCGTTGAGCATTCCGGAGTACCGCCGCATGGCGGCCCCCCGGCCGTCGACGACGAGGAGCTCCCAGCTTTCCAGGCCGTTCGTGACGGGAACGACGGGCGTCAGCGTCACGGTGTCCTTGACGCCGTCGCCGTTGGGAGAAAAGAAGGACGTGTCGATTGTCAGGGAGATGGGGGTGGTTTCGGTGTTGATGAAGATGTTGCCGAAACCCGCCGAGGTTTCGTTTCCCGCCCGGTCCCTGCTCGCGATGCGGTACGCGTAGATGCCGTCGGGCATCAGGATTCCGTTTCCGTCCTTTCCGTCCCACTCCAGGGTTTCGGGGGCGGAATTTTCCCACGAGAAGCTTCGGACGACGTTTCCGGCGGCGTCGACGATCTCGGCCTTCCAGAGGTCTTCCACCGATCCCTGCTGGACGATCATGAGGGTGTCCTTGCTGCCGTCGTCGTTGGGGGAAAAGATGAGGTCCGCGCCGCGGGGAACCGCGATGTCCACCGCCGGCGCCGTCGAATCCACGACGAACCTGCGCGGAGGAGTCACGGCCAGGTTGCCGTTGTCGTCCCGCGCCTCGACGACGAACTCGTACGTCCCGTCGGGAACGAGAGCCCCCGAATCCCCGATACCGTCCCAGCGGAAGGTCTTCGGAACTTCGATGCCGCTTTTCACGTAGAGGAGCCGGTCGATGACGCTCCGGACCGTTTCGTTTTCCGGCCGCTTCTCCTTGTTTTCGATCACCCGGACCGTTTCGCCCCTGTCGTTTCGGACGATGAAGCGGTACTCCCGGATGTACCGTTCGTCGTCCATGGATACCGGAAATTCGAGGGCGTCGGATTTGCCGTCCAGGTTCGGCGATATGTAGACT
>CAZGUL010000319.1:3762-4006 GCA_964529055.1 uncultured Spirochaetaceae bacterium | reverse complement strand
CTCGGCCGGCAGCTCGGCATTTCCCCGGCAATCGTGAACAGGCACCCTTTTCCCGGTCCGGGGCTCGGGGTGCGCATTCTCGGGGAAGTGACGAAGGAAAAATGCGACATCCTCCGGGACGCCGACGCCATCTACATCGAAGAGCTCAAAGACCGCGGCCTGTACGACAGGATATGGCAGGCTTTCTCCGTCCTTCTTCCGGTCCGGTCCGTGAACTCGCCGCGTCCGGTGTCGTCGGGCAACA
>CAZGUL010000319.1:0-3752 GCA_964529055.1 uncultured Spirochaetaceae bacterium | reverse complement strand
GGGATTACCGGTATGTTCTTGCGCTTCGGGCCGTGGTTTCCCACGACGGAATGACCGCGGACGTGTTCGATTTCCCGACCCGGGACCTTCTGGAAATTTCGTCAAGAATTACGAATTCGGTGCGCGGCGTCGGGAGGGTCGTCTACGATATTTCCAGCAAGCCCCCCGCCACGATAGAGTGGGAGTAGTACCCCGCAGAAAGGAGCAAGCGATGAACCGCGATGATTTACGGGAAAAAATCGAAATGTATCTCGCCAACGAAAAGCACCTTTTTTTTCACGATGAGGTGAAGAGCCTGGCGGATGAAGAAAAATGGGATGACCTGCACGACCGTTTTTACCGGAATCTGGAATTCGGCACCGGCGGGCTTCGGGGGGTCATCGGCGGCGGATTCAACCGCATGAATCCCTTCGTCGTGCGACGTACCACCCGGGGGCTGGCTAATTACGTCATCAGGAACTCGGAAGGCAAACGTTCGGCCGTCATCGCGTACGATACCCGCAGATATTCCGATCTTTTCGCCCTGGAGGCCGCGCGGGTCCTCGCCTCGTCGGGAATCGTCACCTACGTCTTTTCCGGCATCCGTCCCACCCCCGTGCTGTCCTTCGCGGTACGCCACCTGAAAGCCTCCACGGGAATCGTCGTCACGGCGAGTCACAATCCTCCCGCCTACAACGGCTACAAGGTCTACTGGAACGACGGCGGGCAGGTGACCCCGCCTCACGATACGGGAATAATCAAGGAAGTGCTCGCGGTCACGGAAGCCGGAACGATCCTTCCCGACGAGGAACTGAAAAGGAAGGGGCTCCTCGTTTTCATCGACAAGGAGGTCGACGAAGCCTACGCTGAGATGGTAAAAAAACTCGTTCTGCGGCCCGACCTGATCCGTAAGCACGGACGGGACCTGAAGGTCGTCTACACCCCCCTCCATGGAACGGGCACGGTCCTCGTCGAGGGCGTTCTGTCTGACCTGGGGATCCAGGTCGAGACCGTCCCGGAACAGAGAAAACCCGACGGCGGGTTTCCCACCGTAACCTATCCGAATCCGGAAGAGGCGTCGGCCATGCAGATGGCCCTGCGGCTGGGGGCCGAAAAAAAGGCCGACCTCGTCATGGGGACCGACCCCGACGCCGACAGGCTCGGAATTGCCGTTCCCCGGGGTAACGAATACGTCCTCGTCACGGGCAACCAGCTCGGCGCTCTACTCGCGGATTACATTCTTTCGTCACGGAAAGAGCTGGGCACGCTTCCCCCGAAACCCGCCTTCGTCAAGACGATCGTTACCACGGAATTCCAGCGGAAGATCGCCGAATCCCACGGCGCCGCCTGTTTCGACGTTCTTACGGGCTTCAAATACATCGCGGCGCTCATCCGGTCCTTCGAGGCCGGTCCCGGCGGATATTCCTACGTGTTCGGCGGCGAGGAAAGTTACGGATACCTGATTTCAACGGATGTGCGGGACAAGGACGCGATTTCCGCCGCCGTGCTGACGGTTGAAATGACCCTGTATCACCGAAGCCTGGGCAAAACGGTGCTCGAGCACCTTCATGATCTCTACAGAAAACACGGCTGGTACCGGGAAACGCAGATAGCGAAAGGCTTCCAGGGGGAGGCCGGATCCCGGCTGATGAGCGACCTCATGAGCAGACTGCGAGGGAACCCTCCCTCCCGGCTGGGGGGAGTCCCCGTGACGGTCGTAAAAGACTACAAGGACGGCACCACGCTGGATCTGGCGTCCTCCCGGCGGGAGAAGAACATCGATCTGCCTTCCTCCAACGTTCTGCAGTTCGTTCTCGCATCGGGGGGAATCGTCAGCGCGCGGCCTTCCGGCACGGAACCCAAAATAAAATTCTACATCTCCAGCTGCACGAAACCCGGGCTGGAGGAAAAGGAAGCATTGCCGCTTCTGGACAAGGAAATCGGAGCCATCACGAAGGACCTGGAAGCTTTTTTCGCATAGAAGGGAAACATCCCGGGAGGCGCCTGCGCGGGGGGAATCTCAGATTTTTCCCAGAAGTTCGATCATGTAGAGCGCCAGGTAGTCCTTCAAATTATCCTTGTCTTTGATTCCGTTCAGGGCCTGGTGCTTCGACAACTCGTCGGCGAGCTTTTCCAGGCGCGCAGCGTCCGGAGCCTGCAGGCGGGACACGAGTTTGAGTTTGCGGACGAAATCCCGGACGAGCGCGTTGACGTCTTCGATGAGGTTCGCATGCGCCTGGGCATCCAGGAGGGGGTTCCATCGGGCGGCAAGCTCGCGCATGTCTTTCCTGATGTCCCCGTCCCCGCCCACATACCGTTCCCTGAGAGCCTGGATGTCCTCCTTGAACTTCGCCTTCCTGGCCTTGTGAGTCGCGTCCGTGGACGGCGTTTCGTTCGCCGTTGCGGGTCCCAGGGTCTTTACCGCGGCGGAGGAAGAAGAGGACGGTTTCTTCTTCGGGGAAGTCTGAAACATTTTTTTGAGCAGCCCGATGATCGAACTCAGGACGGGGATGACCTTCCAGAACGGGAGGCGGAGTCTCGCGTCGGAATACAAATCCTTGCGGGACAGGCCGAGTATTTTGTCGGCCGAAACAAGAGATCTCGCCCTCACGTCGAAAAGACCGCCCAGATAGTCCTTCTCCACGTTGGGCAGGGGGACCTGTTCGCGAAGGAGATACAGCAGGCTGAAATTGAGAAGGCCCTGGAAAAGGGGATCCCGTTCCTTCAGCCGGTTTTCGACTTCCTTGGCGAACCTGCCGTCGTCAAGCATTTCCGGCAGCTTGCGGTCGTTCATCAGGGATTCGGTCCAATAGGAAAGGTAAAAATTCTTGAATTCCTTGGAATGTCCGTACACCCGGCCGAGAAGAATCTTCACGACGGAATTGCGCTGGATGAAATATTCCTTCCCGTCGGCGGTCCTCACCTTCAGCATTTCCGGCAGGGTCACCGCGTCGGACGAGCGCGTCCTGCTTTCGAGAAACTGGTTGAGCTTGTTCTGGTCGATGCGCTTGACCAGGGGGGTTCCTTTTTCGTCGGTGAGACTGTATATTTCGTGAAAAGTGAAGGCATACGGCGGTTTTTCCAGGGCGTATCCCAGGGCTTTCAGCGCCTGTTCCGATTCCTTCTCCTTTTGCACCTTGCCTTTGTAATAGACCGCGTACATGCCTATCAGATACGCGGCAATGCACAGGTCCGTCTCGTCCTCGAGCTTGTCTTTTTTCGCCACATACTCTTTCAGGACGGCGTTGGAGATCTGGGTCCAGAACTGAAAATTGAAGTCCGTCGGAGCCGTCAGTTCCTGCAGCGTCAGGTCCGGTTTCGTGACGATGTTTATGATCTGATCTTTCAGAAGACGCTCTTTCTGGCGGAAAACCGGCAGAATTTTATGCTGCAGGTACAGGGCGTTTTTCTGCTGCCTCAGATGTATCCGCATTTTCTGCAGGGCGGTATCGATGAGGGGCCTCTCGAGAAACCGGGACGTTATGATGATTGCCTTGGGAACGTCTGAAATGGTCAGATTCAATAAAATGGGCATTTCCGATTTCTTTTCCATGTAGCTGATGAAATCGAGTTTGATGTCCACGGATACAACCGATTCGGGTGTCATCGCTATTTTGAGGGAATCCGCGGTGGGGTAGGGGATTTCGCCCCGTGCCTGAATTTTCCGGTACGCCTGTTCCACGATCTCGATGTCGTAGGCGATGTATCGGACAAGCTGGATTTTATTCTGCAGGGTCTGCAGGGAGCATACACCCTCATTCTGAAGACCGTGA
>CAZGUL010000318.1:0-4013 GCA_964529055.1 uncultured Spirochaetaceae bacterium | reverse complement strand
CAACGGACGCCCGTTGGGCTTGGTCTGTTCACTGAACAGGATTTCCGCCAGCGTCAGGCCGTCGACGCTCAGGACAGTGTCGGCCCCGTCTTTATAGTTCTTGTGCGCCAGCGAGAAGAAGTCGTTCGGATTGGACAGAATGAGCCCCCAGACCGCATCGGCGATGGCCTCGGCCGCTCCCATCCCAATCGACCGCGGGATGTCGGCAAACGCGCCCAGGTCATCGTTGATGATCATCTGACGGGTCAGGGCAAACATGATGCCGTGGGTGTCGGCCTTCTGGCCAAACTTCATCTCGTCGAGCTTGCCGTGCTTGAGTTCTCCATCGGCACCAACCTTCTCGAAGGTAAAACTGCCGGTCATGCGGTAGCGGGTGTGCTCCTTGAAATCGTTGACGCTGGCAATCTTGCAGACCCTGCGCCAGGCATCCTCGATATAGTTGTACCCTTCCAGGAGCATCAATCCCCGACTTCCGGGAAAAGCCGCTTCGGCGGCTTTTTTTTTTTTACATATCCTCGAGGGCGGCGGAGGCGGCCCGTCTCAGCTGGGGATGGTATTTTTCTTTCGCGAATTCCTCGACCGCCGATCTGAGCCGGCCGATGCGGTTTTTCTGAATTCCCCTGATCCCGTAGATCTGTATGACGAACGACTTGTGCTGAAGCATCCTTTCATACAGCGCGTCGAATTCCGGGTATTCTTTCCGCGAGGACAATTTACAGACCGCATCCAGGAGATGGGAATTGTCTTTTTTCCATTCCTGGTCCATGATTTTCAAAATCGGATCGACGGCGGAAGCAGGTCTGCGGTTTATGAGTTCCTCCGCGGCAATGGAACGGAAATCGACCGGATTCTTTTCACCCGCCAAAAAATCCTGGAGAAACCTTATCGCATCCCCGCCGCCTATTTTTGAAAGACTTCGGAAGGATGCCTGACGTACACGCTTTTCCGGGTCCCTGCGGGCGCGGTATATGAGGATTTCCACCGCCGTCTCCGCCTCGAGGTCGCCGAGCCTTTCGGCGGCAAGCTCCCGCACCCGGGGGAAAGAATCGCGAAGGGCGGCGAGGAGCGTTTCCACGGTTTCCCGGCCCGGGAAACGCCCCATTGCCGAAACCGCGTATGAACGCAAAATGTTGTCCTTTGATTGGAAAGCCGTATTTATCGCCGGCAGAGCACGCGGATCGCCGCTCTTGCCCAGCGCATCGCAGGCGAAACGCCTCAGCGTCATGTCCTCGTCGTTGTCTTCCAGGATGTCAACGAGAAAAAGCACGGAATCGGAATCCCGCATTTCTCCCAGGGCGAGAAGTATCTCCCCCCTGAGCTGCAGGCTTGTATCCCCGGCATCGAAAAGTTGCCTCAGCCGGGAGGCCCCTCCTGCCGTCCTTCTCTTTCCGAGATACCGAACCGCGGCGGAAACGACAAGGCTGTTCTTCGCTTCCAGAAGGGGATATATTTTTCCCGGATCCAAATCCGATTCGATTTCCGCGAGATAACCGAGGACCGAGGTAACGAGCTCCGTCTGCGTGTCTTCCCACCTGGAAAGCACGGATTCCGCGGCAGAAGCGCCTTCCGGCCGCTTCACTTCCTTCAGATAATCGTATATTTCTTTCTGAATTCCGTTCGATGGACCCGTTTCCAGCAGGCGGATGATATCTTCCACCAGGGTCGCGTCCTTTTCGGTCTTGAGATTGTCGAGAAGTTCCGTTATTTCGGTCTCGATTCCATAACGGACAACGTCCCTTCTTTCTTCCCTGATGGAACGGATATCTTCCCGGGCGGGAACGAAGGAGGACACGACCATCGCGCACAGAAAGATGAGAACACTCCTTTTCATTTGCCGGCCTCCCTTTTCCTCAGAACCTGGAAAATATCTATCCTCACCACGCGATACATTGCCAGAAGTATCGCACAGGCCGCGATTCCCGCCGCGGAAAGAAGTCCCAGATTTCGCAGGGTGCTTCCCGCGCGCCACCACTCACCTGTCATCGCGAGAAAAACCTTCAGAAAAACCGCGCCGGGAGCGACAGCTGCCGCGGTTTTCACCGCTGTGAGGAGAATGCCGCGGCCGTTCATACCCCCGAGGGCGGCGGACGCACTCCGGTACATGATCGCGAGGCCCGCGGTGAAAGCCAGGGAATTGGCGATTGCGAGACCGGTAACCCGAAGGTGTGTTTCCTTGAGCCACAGGGACAGGAGAACATCCGCGGCACAGACGAAAACCGCCGCGTACAGAGGAGTCCTGTAATCGTCACGGGAATAGAAAAATCTCTGAAAGAAATTGAACGCCCCGACCGACAGAAGTCCCCAGTTGAATCCCGTAAGGACCCGGGCCGTCAGCAGCGTGTGATTCCATGTGAAATTTCCTCGTTGCAGAGCCACCGAAATAACCTCTTTTCCCATGATCGACAGAAAAACCGCCGACGGGACAAGAAGAATTATGAGATATTTAAAGCCGTATTCCAGCGTCGATCTGAGCCCTTCGAAATCGTTGAGTCCCGCCTGCCTGCTCATGCGGGGAAACAGCACGGTCGTAATGGACGCGGAAAAAATTCCGAAGGGAAGCTGCCAGAACACGAGGGCGTTGCTCATGGCCGATGCGCTGCCGACTTCGAGGGCGGTGGAGAACCTTATGGCGATCTGCTCGTTTATGGTATACACCGACGCGGCGGTGACGACGGGCAGCCATTGCCGCATGACATGCAGAAATTCCGGATTGCGGAACCGAAAATCGGGAACAAGGTCGTACCCGTAGCTGAAAAGTTTCGGAAGCTGAAAAACGACCTGGGCGAGACCACCCGCGAGCACACCCACGACCATGGCGAAGGGCCCGAGATGTTCATGAAACAGGAGAATCGATGAGATGACGGCCACGGAAAACAGAATGGGAGTGACGGCGGGTATGAAAAAACTGGAACGGGCGTTTATGACCCCCATGATGACGGCGCTGATGCTGACAAGAAGCAGATAGTGGATCATCCAGCGGAAGAGACGGGTGGACAGCAGAAGTCGTTCCGGCTCCGGGAAGTCGAGTATGAAACGCACGACGGTCGGAGCGAAAACGACCGACAGGAGGAGGAGGGGCAGCAGAACCACGAGCTGGAAGGAAAAAATATTTCTGACGATTTTTTTGGATCTTTCACCCGTCGGGTCCAGCACAAGGGATTTCGACAGGACCGGTATGAATGCCGACGACAAGGCCCCCTCGGCCATGAGTTTGCGAAGGTTGTTGGGTATGGTGAATACGGCGTTCAGCACGTCCGCTTCTCCGCCGGCTCCGAAAATGGCTCCGACGGCGGCGATGCGGACGAATCCGAAAAGACGCGACAGGAGCGTTGAACCCATGACGACGAGAGTCGAAAGGGTGCTTTTTTTCATTGATTGTTCTTTAAGAATTCGGGCGCTCCCAGGTTCCCAGAAAGGAACTCTTGAATTGTGCAAATGTCTTGTTTTTTATACTTGTTCTTATTTTTTCCACGAATTGTCTGAGGTACGCGAGATTGTGATGCGTGGCGAGCATGGGTCCGAGAATTTCTCCGGCCTTGAAGAGGTGGCGAAGATAAGCCCGTGAATAAGTCCTGCAGACCCTGCACGAGCATTCAGGGTCAATGGGCTCCTCGGACATGGTGTTTGCCTCTCTCTTGAGCGCTATCCGGCCCGTGGAGGTGAAAACCGTGCCGTTCCGGGCTATCCGGGTCGGAAATACGCAGTCGAACATGTCTATCCCGTTTTCAACCGCCGCAAGAATGTACTCCGGAGTGCCTATGCCCATCAGGTAGTGCGGCTTGTTTTCGGGAAGGAACCCGGACGTGTGGGCGAGAAGCTCCAGAAAGGTTTCGTAGCTTTCGCCCACCGAAAGCCCTCCGATCGCGATTCCGGGAAGGTCCAGGGAGGATATTTCGCCGGCGCTCTTTTCCCGGAGATCCTTGTAGAAATTTCCCTGCACGATGCCGAACAGCCTGTTCGTTTCGCACCTTCCGGAGCGGAGCCATTCCTCCCTGCTTCTCCTGGCCCAGGAT
>CAZGUL010000317.1:0-4017 GCA_964529055.1 uncultured Spirochaetaceae bacterium | reverse complement strand
TAGCGTCCGTTCGCGGCGACCAGGGCGGCGACGGTCCTGCGGCCGAAGATGTGCTCCCCGACCAGCTCGTCCATCACCTGTTTGTCCCGGGCGGACAGGGTTTTTTTCGCCAGCTCCCGGAACAGGATGTCTTCCTCCTTGCCGTGGTGGGTCCTGTCCGCGTAGACGCGGATGAAGTCCACCGCGGTGTCCACGAACACGGGATCGACCTTCCCTTCCTTTTCGATCTTTCCGATTTCCCTGCGAACGACTTCGAGCATCCGTTCGATGAGCCTGTGCTCGATCATGAGGGGACCACGCGCCTGCATGTCCGGCTTCTCCTTCCGGCGGGTGTCCGCCGGGACATTCCGGGCGGCTCCGGGGCGCCGCCGTCAAAGCCCTACTGAAATAGTAATATATACCGGGAGAAAAAGCAAATGCCGCGGAAAAAATGTTGCTTCTTGCCCCCCTCCGCCGCATCTGGTAGTATCGACCCATGCCCGCGAGTCTTCTCTGGTACGACCTGGAAACCTTCGGCACACATCCGCGCTGGGACAGGATTGCCCAGTTCGGGGCGGTGAGGACCAACGACAGGTTCGAGGAGACGGAGTCCCCGGTGAACATCTTCTGCCGCCTGTCGCCGGACTACGTGCCGAACATCGACGCGTGCCTCGCCTCGGGAATCACGCCGGACCTGGTGCAGGAAAAGGGCCTGTCCGAGCGGGATTTCGCCGCCCGGATTTTCGACGAGATGGGAAGGCCGGCCACCTGCGTCGCGGGCTTCAACAATCTGCGCTTCGACGACGAGTTCGTCCGCTCGCTTTTCTACCGGAATTTCCACGACCCCTACAGCCGGGAATACGAGGGGGAGAACAGCAGGTGGGACATCATCGACCTCCTGCGGATGTGCCGGGACCTGCGGCCGGAAGGGCTGGCCTGGGTGACCGCCCCGGACGGCAGGCCCGTCTTCCGTCTGGAGGAGCTCACCCGGGCGAACGGGGTCCCCCACGAGAACGCCCATGACGCCCTCGCGGACGCCCGGGCGACCATGGCTCTGGCCCGTCTCGTCCGGGAGAAGCAGCCGAAACTCTTCACATACTACTTTTCCCTGCGGAAAAAAGAGGAAGTCCGCCGCCGGCTGGACCTGCAGAAGATGGAGCCGGTGGTGCACACGTCGGGGATGTTCACGTCCCCCCGGGGCTGCTCGACCATCGTCATCCCCCTCAGCGTGGACCCCCTGCGGGGCAACGTGGTCATCGCCTACGACCTCCGCCGGGACCCGGGTGACTGGATGGACGCCCCGCCGGAGGAAATCCGCCGCCGGGTCTTCACGAAGCGGGAGGAGCTCGGTGAGGACGAGCGGATCCCCTTCAAGGGCATCCACCTGAACCGGTCCCCCGCCGTGGCGCCCCTGTCGACGCTGGAGGAAAGCCGGGCGCGGGAGCTCGGCATCGACGTGGAAGCCTGCCTCGCCCGCGGGAAGGTCCTCCGTTCCCGGGCGGACATCATCCAGAAGGTACGGAGCGTTTTCTCCGAGCCTCCCCGGCGGGAGGACTCCGATGTGGACCTGAAGATCTACTCCGGCGACTTTTTCCCCGACGCGGACCGTGCCGAATTCGATCGCGTCCGGGTCTCGTCTCCCGGGGACCTCCGGGAGAACCCTCCGCGTTTCTCCGACCCCCGGGGACCGGAAATGCTCCGGCGGTACATCGCGCGGAATTTCCCCGAGTCCCTGACCGACGACGAGATGCGGCGATGGAAAAGCTTCTGCGCCTCCCGCATACTGACCCCGGAACCGGCGGGCGCCGCGGACATCGGCTCCTGCATGCGGGACCTCCGGAACCGGCTGGGCCGGATGGACACGCCCGCCCGGGACAAGGTCGTGCTGAAGCGCCTCCTGGAGTACGGAGAGTTCCTGGAAAGGACGGTGCTGAGCTGATGGGCGGCCGTTGGACGGGCGGGCGGCGGCCCGCGGGATTTTCTTCCCTGCCGCGGGCCGCGACATTGGCGGCGGGTACGCTGATTTTCCTGCTCCTGGGCATCATTTACAGCTGGTCCGTATTCGTGGCGCCTCTGGAGAAGGCCTTCGGCTGGAAACGTGACGCGACGTCGCTGGTGTATGTCGTCTCGATCTGCTGCTTCGTGATCGGATCGATACTCAGCGGCCCCCTCATCCAGCGTTTCGCCACCCGGACGGTGATCGTGATTTCGGCCGCGATGCTTTCCTCGGGTTTTTTCATGTCGTCGCGTGTCCATTCCGTCTGGCACCTGTATCTCAGTTACGGCGTCCTGTGCGGTCTGGGAATAGGCGTCGCCTACACCGCGGTCCTTTTCGCCGTCATGGGCAGGTACGGCGACAAGCCCGGGCTCGCGTCGGGCGTCCTTCTGATGGGTTTCGGCCTGGGCGGTTTCATCCTTGGTCCCGCCGTGACTGCGGTTATTTACGGTCCCGTGGGCTGGAGGGCGACGTATGTCCTCCTGGGGTTCGTTTTCGGCGCGGTACTCACGGCAGGCTCGTTTTTCGTTTCCCTCCCGCCGGCTCCCGGCGCTGCGGCTCCCGGCCCGTCCTCGTCGACGGCGGATTTTTCTCCCGGGCGGGTCATCCGGTCCCGGTCCTACCGCTGGTATCTTTCATGGGTTGTCCTCGTCGCAACGAACGGAATGGCCGTCCTCAGCATGGGAGCGCCCCTCGCCTTGGATATCGGGGCTTCCCCGATGGGGGCTGCGGTCGCGGCCGGGGTGCTCAGCATGGGAAACGGCATGGGAAGACTTCTGTTCGGGCATTTATTCGACCGCCACGGCCGTCCCGCGGCGATGCTGACGGCCTCGGTTTTCTTAGCCGCCGCCGCCGTCGGAGTGCTCACAGCGTACAGCCGGTCATCATACCTGCTGCTTCTGGCGGCGTTTCTCGCCACCGGAATTTCCTACGGCAGCACGCCGATTCTGAACTCCTGCTTCAGCCGGAGCGTCTACGGGGAGAAATTCCTGAAATACAATCTGGGGATCATCAATCTGGGTTATCTTGTCTCGGCCCCCCTCGGCGCGTACGGGGCGGGAATCGTGAAGACCCGCACCGGCGGGTATCTTCCGCTGTTTCTGGCCTTGATGGTTTTCAGCGCCGCTTCCCTGGGAGTCCTGCGGAAACTGAACCGGGTCCTGCCCGGGGCATAGATCCCGTGTCGGGAAACGAAAGACGCCTCAAAATCGTTCCGGAACAATCGAAAAGAGTTGTTCTTCAATCCGGCTCCGAAGTCTCCGGTGCGAAAATCCCTGGTTCCTTCATGCGCAGGTTTCGCTTTCCTCCGCGGCTTCCTCCGGGCTTTTCCGTCCGGACGGAAGCACCGCCTCGATCCGCGTCACCGGTTTTTCACCGTCGCGGCCGCCGGGGGCCTGCCGCGCAGGAACGGGCGAGGCCGGAACCTGTTCGGCCGGCGCGGCCTGCCCGGCGGGTCTCTGTGCCGTCGATGTAAAGGCCTTTCCCGGATCCTGACTGTCCCCGGCGACCGGATCTTCCGCGGGGCGGGCCGGGTTTTGCCGGGGCGTGTCTTCGATGGCGGCCGCCTGCGTATCCAACCGGATCGTCCGCGCGGGGACTTGCGCCGCCTGGGTGCTTTCGGCGGCTGAGGGTCCCGCCGCAGGACGCCCGGTCCGGGACGAAACGGGCGGACTCTCCGGCCGGGACGCCGGGTGTTCCCTCATCGTTTCCGAGGTTTTCGGATTAATGGAACCGGCGGGAAAGATCGACATCGGGGGCGCGGAGACGCCCCGGGTTGCGGCCGCGAACGGGACCGCCGCGGGCGAAGCCGCAGCGATCGGGGCCGTCGAGAGGGAGCGGGCCGCGGCGGAAAACCGGGGAAGGAAGGCCCCGACGGGCGGCGTGAGGATTTCCGCGGTATAGTCGCCGGCCGCGTCCCGGTAGCGGCGTACAGTTACCGTCGTTTCGTTGCCCGCCAGGTCGGAGGCGTCGATGGTGTAACCCTTCGAAGTTCCCTTGCTCAGTGTGTCGAGTCCCGTTATGTCGATGCCGTCGAAGCTCCC
>CAZGUL010000316.1:0-4036 GCA_964529055.1 uncultured Spirochaetaceae bacterium | reverse complement strand
TTCTTCTGTCACTGACAGTATCAGTGTACACGAAAAGTTTTACTTTCGCAAAACGGAATGGAAAATTTTTTCAGTATTTTTTTCATAGGCGAAGAGGATCGTAGACCCGTTTCTCCGCCCGCGGCCGGAGGGGACGAAAGCCCTCCGTTCTGTCCGCGTACCAGAGGCAGCAGGAAGCCCCCAACGCAAGATCTTCACGGCCCGCATCCTCCTCAAAAACGACACGCGGATCCTTCTCGTCCCGGAGTTTCTCAACGGAAAAGGAGGCGAGCTGCTGCTCGAACTCCTGCGTGAGCGAAAGTGCGCTCGACCAGAAAAGACGCCCCGAACCCCATGCGAAGGAAAGGGCCCCCGCAAGGTCCTTCCGAGAAACATGAAGCCCCTTCTCGCCTTCGGATGAAACGGAACTTCCCACGGTTAGCATGATCGGGGAAAAGCCTTCCCGGCAGAGCTGGATGAAGAAAACCTCCCCGCAAACTGTTATGTCCAGGAGAAGGACGCTTTCCCCCCGCTCCTTTCCCGTCCGCAGAAGTACGGTTTCGAGGGCCTTGCAGACTTCCTCGAAAGATGCGCCGGCGGAAGTCCTTTGCAGATGCACGACGGAGTACACGCCGAAAAGAACGGTCTCCTCATCGGGCGAATCTTTTTTCCGCATTTTCATTTTCCGCTCGACAACCGTAATCGTCGAGGCCTCCCGGCCGATCGTCGGGCGAAGCGCTACGTAGAACATGCATCACCTCTCGAATAAGGGTTTAATCCGGCTGCTCGCCCCGCTTTCCAGAAGCCTGTTTACGTCCCGGGAGGACGCACTGCGGATCGCTGCAAAAGGAACGGCCGACCGTCTCACATCGGAGAGACACAGAACGACGGCGTCCGCCCGGTCCGGCGACACGATACGGCGCCTTTTCATGTCCTCCTTGCGTTCAAGCTTTATCTTGCCGTCCAGGTGATTCAGCTTATATTTCCGGCTCACCAGCTGGGCTATGAGCGCCTCGTCCCGGGGAAGAGACACTTCCGCCAGCATCTCTTTCGCCCGTCCCCACAGCAGTGACCCGAGATCGGCATATTCTGCGTTTCCCGCCCAGCCGAATCCGAGCGGTATAATCTCCAGGTCATGCTCCACCGCGGCAATTTTGAGAAAATCTATCGGACTCGATCCGACTCCCGTTTCGTCTATCCTCACCGGAATCACCTCCTCGTATCCTGTCGCGCGAATCTCCCGGACGATTCTTAAAGTTTCTCCCGCGATCCGCGGCCCGTCGGCGTGGGGAAAGGAGAGGAGCGGCATGACCCTCCGGCCCTTCCGGTACGCGATCACGCTCTGGTCGTCACCGAAACGCGCCGGGTCGATGCCGATCGCCCAGGGGCCCTCCTCGCTGACGCCGTCCCGGTCGACAGCCGATTCCGCGAGATCGAGCCGGATGAATGTATCTGGTTCTCCCGCGGGAAAAACTCCCAGGACACGGACCCGATAGATATCGGAATCCGTTCCGTACTGCTTCGCCATGTTCTCCGCGTAGATCCGTCCTTCCTCGGGCTTTGGCGAATCGAACGCCGTGAAGTGGAAGCCTGTAAAGTTGTCCCTCTTGCCATGGAACGCGTCGAAAAACGTGCCTTTGATTCGCGTCGGGTTTCCCGCCATGAGAAGCATCGCGTTCTTGTTCGTGAGCGCGCCTTCCACGACTTCCATGATCTCGTCCCGCACGCCGGAAGCCTCATCGATGACGAAAAAAAGGTGGTCCCCGTGAAATCCCTGGAGGTTCTCCGGCTTGTTTGCTGTCCGAGCGACAGCGAACCACTCCTTCTCGTAGCCTTTCATCCAGACCCGCGTATTCGAATAATCAAGAACGTCCTTCAGGCGGGATCCGGAAAGCCATTTCGCCACTTCCGGCCACAGAACGTCGTTCAGCTGCGCAAAGGTGGGCGCCGTGCAGGGGATCCGCGCGAAGGGATGCAGGGGCAGAAACCAGAGAAGCGCCCAGGCCTCGACCGTTGTTTTTCCGATCCCGTGTCCCGATCTCACCGCAACCCGAGCCCCCGGTCCCAGAGCTCCGAGGATCTGCCGCTGCTGGGGCGTCGGAACCGCCCCGATCACATCCTCGACGTACTCCACGGGATGGTCCAGGTAATAGCGTATCCCCTCGATGCTCGCGGGAAGACTCAAAAAGCCCTCCAGGTCCGGCAGGAGTCCACTTCCCGGCTCGTCGCCCGCCTTATCGGTATCGCAACGCCCTCCCAGTAAATCGTCCCGTCACCGTTCAGTGGCTTCACGATGTCGGCCCGCATGCGCTTGTCCTTGTGCTCGATCGTGATGCTCCCCACGGCTTTTCCAAACTTGCTCCCCTTCGCAGCTTCCTCCCAGTCGCGAAACACCCGGGATTTCGCTTCGGCCTCGGTCATCCTCTTCCCCCTTCCCCCGCAGCGCTCCGGTCTTTGCGGCTCTCGTATGCCGCCTGCAGGATCGTCGTGATGTTTGTCTGCACGTTCACCGTCGTTCCGTCGCTCCGCCTCCCGACTCCGTGCACGTCGGCGAGAAGCCGTAAAGCCCCGAGGCGCGTGGAATTATCGACCGCTTCGAAACTCTCTTCGTCCTCGTCCAGCGTCCCGTTTTCGTACACGCGAATCACTTTTCGCGTCGCCGGTTTCGTCGCCCGGAGAAGCCTGTCGATCTCGGTGTAGAACCGCGGTTTACCCAGGTTGAACTCGTCCAGGTAATCAGGATCGTCAAGCTTTTCCCGGATCCTCTTGAAAAATCTGCTCGCCGCGGCATAGACGGACCTTTCCGACACCCCGGGGAATACCCGCCGGTAGGCTTCCGCCTGATCGAGCGTCTCCTGGTAGGCCCTGAGCGCCAGTCGTTCCTTGGGGCGAAGCACCTTAACTGTTTTTAACAGCACAAGTTGTTTGTCTTGCGCCGTTTCACTCCGCTGCATTTTCATCTCCCTCCGGGCTTGAATACTTCAGGAAATTTTCCCCGCTCCCTATCCCCCGACAACCGCCGCAGGGTGGCTCTCCTCCCGCCATTTTTTCTCATCGCGCGAATACTCCCAGAAGATTCCGCAGGCCTTGCAGCCCGCGCGATCTCCCGCCCACACCGTCGCCCTCCCGCACTCCGGACAGCTTTTCGGCGGGTCTGGACGCCTCGCCTCTTCCGCCTCTTTTCCCGCCCGGTAGCGCTCGGCCATGTCCGGATAAAATACCGCCTTGAGAAAAAATCCGGAAAGGTTTTTCGCCTCCCGCCTGATATCCTGATACACAAAATCAAGATATCCCTCGTCGAGCCCTTCCTCGCTCATGAATTTGGCGATCCTGTCCACGTGGACCTGGACGTAAAATATTCCCAGGCTTTTCAGTTTCTCCCCGACTTCCTCGGCATGAAAAGCATCCGCAGCAGCAGCTTTCGCATCGCCATCCGCCCCTCCTAGTGGCCCCTCGTTACGGCTGCTGCTGCTGCTTTTATTTTGTTTTGCTTTGCTTTGCTTTGCTTTGTAGTCGGATTCGCCCGAACTTTCCCCGTTTTCGGCCGAATTATCCGCTTTATCGGCCGAACTCCTTTTTTTCCGTCTCTCCTTCGCCGTTTCACGCTCAAGAGTGATGGTCGCAAGATTGTCCTGCGTCTCCTCGCTCATGATCTCATCCCCGTCCCGGATGATGAGCTCACATTCTTCCTCGATGTATTTTATGAACTCGTCGAACTCGTCGAACCTCATCCCCAGCTCTTCCGCCACGGAGGCCTTCACGTATTTCTTCCCCAGGTTCAGCCTGCAGCCCTCAGCCTGGGCGATCATACAGTTGAGCGCCCAGAACCGTCCCTCGCCTTCCCAACCGTAGCGCACCCGAAGCATCTTGAACTTCGGGTGCGCGAAGCTGTCCACATGATGCCGGAAATACTGGAGATTGTTCTTCACTCTTCTCCTCCGATCTCTTGCCATGCCATGACATCCTTCGGATGTATCCAGTCGTAGGACTCTTCGTCGAGCCAGACTCCCATGACATGCGAAAAGTAGGCCCTCTTCGCGCTTCCGTCCCGCAGCCG
>CAZGUL010000315.1:0-4053 GCA_964529055.1 uncultured Spirochaetaceae bacterium | reverse complement strand
CCCCCGCCTTCAATCCGTCAAGCCCCCCCAGATTCACGAGCCCCCGTTCGAATTCCCGTTTCATCAGGCTGCCCCGGAGAGGGAATCTTTCGGTCAGGTCCGCGGTCAGGCGGATCAGGCCGTTCTGTATCCGGTCGTTGCCCGTGCGGTAGATGCGGAACGAATCGATCTTCCCTCCCGTACGGGAAAGATAGAGGTCCGCCGAAACGGAAAATTCCCTCTCGGTTTCCGAAAAGGACAGGAGAATGAAATATTCGCTTCCCCGCTGGCGGGATTCCTGAAAGGCGATGCCGTAATCCGAAACCGCCCGGGGTTCCGTGGCCAGCGTGAACCGGGGAGACCCAACCAGAAGATCGCCGAAATACCGTGCCAGGTACGAGCCCGAGTCGTGATGGAGCAGAAAACCGGCGGAGGAATCGACGAAAACCGAAAGGACGAACCGCTGCCCGGCGGGAATTCCTTCCTCCACGCCCCAATCGCGGGAAACCCGGTCCTCCAGCAGGCTTTCCGCCGTTTCTATCTTTTCGTCGATGTCCCTGTCGGAAAGTTTCTGTTCCTTCAGAAAGGTCAGGGCGCTCAGCGAGCGGCTCCGGAATCCGAGTTTGGAAAGAATGTCGGAAAATGCGATCCGGCCGCGTCTGGAGTACGGATCTATCTGGAGTCCCCGCCGGTATTCCTCGTGGGCCCGGGAAAAAAGGTTTCTCTCCTGAAACCGGTCGCCCCGCTGGAAGTGATAATCGGCGTAGTTTTTCCTCAGGGGATCCTCCATGGGGAGGAATTCCCGCAGCGTATCCTCCAGGGTGATCCGGGCTATCTCGTCCTCGGGTTTCAGGACCACGAGGTTTCGGAGCAGGGTTATCGCTTCCTTCGGCCGGCCCAGCCGCAGTGCCGACAGCCCCTTTACGTACCACGCCGATGCGTTGCCGCGGTTCTGCAGCAGGACCCGGTCCATCAGTTCGTAGACTGTTTCGTATCTGCCCCGTGCGAGGTTGACCGCTCCGAGGAGCATCAGGGCGTCCTCGTACTCGGGCCGGATCGACAGGGCTATCCCGGCGTGTTTCTCCGCGTCCCCGATTCTGTTTTCCCGCAGAAAGAATTCGCCGGCCATCAGGTGGGTAACCGGCGCCTCGCCGTGATGCCTGATCGCGAGCTCGAAGTATTTCCGTGCCGCAACGCGGTCCCCCGTGCTCTGATACAGCAGGGCGAGGGACAGGAGGGCCCGTCTGTTGTTCGGGGAAGCGTTCAGGGTTTCCAGAAGTTCCGACGCGGCGTTGGCGTTCCTGCCCCGGGCGATATCGAGCTCGGCCTTGGCGAGCCGGGCATCGACATTGTTGGGTTCCGCGGAGAGGACGCCCAGGAAGGCCGCCTCGGCGGCTTTCAGATTTCCCAGTCCCACGAGGATGCGTCCCCGGAGAACACCCGCCGCGGCGTTTCCCGCCGCGAGGGAAACAGCCCTGTCCGTCAGGGACAGGGCCTGGTCATATTCTTCCAGCAGAAAGTACATTTCCGCGCAGGCCAGGAGGGCATCGGAATACGCCGGATTTTTATCCAGGGCCCTTCGGAAATGCTCTATTGCCGTGTAATAGTCGCCCCGGCTGCGGGCATCGACGCCCCTGCGGTAGAGCTCGACAGGGCCGTCCTGCGGAGCGGTCTGCGCTGCGGCGGGTGCCAGACCTGCGAGCAGAAGGGCGAGAAAAATGCAGACGGTGAGGGCTCTCCTTTTCATGGGGCCTCAATCGTCCTCGTGCCCGGATCGCTCCGCTTTCCCGGGGAGAACGATTTTTATGGATTTGATCTTGTGGCCTTCCATTTCCTGAATGACGAATTCCATGTTCTTGTACTCGACTTTTTCGTAGCGAACGGGAATCTTTCCGAACAATTCGAAGACGAAGCCGCCCAGGGTGTCGAAGTCGTCGTCGGGTATCGCCAGGGACAGTTCCTCGTTGAGGTCCGAGAGATTCACCCGGGCGTCGCAGAGATAGACCCCGTCGTCGATTTTCAGGATGTCCTCACGTTCGTTGTCGAACTCGTCCTGGATGTCCCCGATGATCTCCTCGATGATGTCCTCGAAGCAGACGATGCCGGACACCCCGCCGTATTCGTCGACGGCCACCGCGATGTGGACTTTTCGGCGCTTCATCTCACGCAGCAGGGAATCGAGCCTCTTGCTTTCGGGGACGAAATACGGTTTGCGGATGATTTCTTCCAGCTGGATCTTCTTGCCCAGCACCAGCTTCATCAGGAGGTCCTTGATGTAGAGCATCCCGACCACGTTGTCGATGGTGTCCTTGTACACGGGAAACCGGGAATAGCCGGAATCAATGACCTTGTCCAGTGCCTCCTGGACCGGACTGTCCAGGGAAATGAAAACCACGTCGATCCGGGGAACCATGACTTCCTTTACCGTCGTCGTGGAGAGTTCCCTGATGCCGAGGATCATTTCCTTTTCATCCGGGGTTCCCGTTTCCGTCCCGACCGCATCCGGGTTCTTGCCGAAGAAATTCCGTAAAAAACTTGGAATACTCAAAATATGCGTTCCTCCGAAAAAGATCGAAGAATTTCCTCCTGTAAAACAAGCATGGGCCGCTCGGGCCCGTTATCCTCGTGATCGTGCCCTGCGAGATGCAGAAGCCCGTGAACGAGCAGCCTTTTGATTTCTTCCCGCGGATCGACGGAAAATTCTGCGCTCGTGTCCTTCAGAGTTTCCAGCGAGACGACGATGTCCCCCGCCGCCGCGAACTCCCCTTCCGGGGAGGGAAAACCGTCGTCTCCCTCTTTCTGGGAGAACGACAGGACGTCCGTGGGTTCGTCTTTCCCGCGGTATCCGCGGTTCAATTCCCTGATAAATTCGTTATTACAAAATACAATGGATACTTCCCAATTGTCCAGCGCGAGCTTATCGAGGACCTTTGAGCAGAACGGCGGCACCCTGTGGAGCCAATCCGGCGGGTCGATTCCTTCGACGGCGACTTCAACGCGGTTCATCGATGTCCGATTCATAGGCCCGGATGATTTTTTTTATCAGGGGATTCCGCACCACGTCGGCGGTCCCGAAGGCTGAAAAATAAATCTCCGGAATGTTCCTGAGGATTTTTGCGGCATGGATGAGACCCGAGGCGTTTTTCCGGGGCAGGTCGATCTGCGTCACGTCCCCCGTCACGATCGCTTTCGCGTCCTCGCCGATGCGGGTCAGAAACATCTTCATCTGTTCCCGGGTCGTGTTCTGGGCCTCGTCGAGAATGACGACGCAGTTCCTCAGGCTCCGGCCGCGCATGTAGGCCAGGGGGGAAATTTCGATGGCGCCGTTCTCCTGCAGCCGCGCGACGGTTTCGTGGGGAATTATGGCCTCCATCGCGTCGTAGAGCGGCCGGAGGTAGGGATTGAGCTTCTGCGTCAGGTCGCCGGGAAGAAAGCCGAGAGACTCTCCCGCCTCGACGACGGGCCGGGTCAGGACCAGCTTGCGCTTTCGCCGGCTCAGGACTTCCTCAAGGGCGCACGCGACGGCGAGAAACGTTTTTCCCGTTCCCGCCGGCCCGATGGAGAAAACCATGTCGAAGGACTGGATGGCCTTGACGTACCGGGCCTGTCCGAGTCCCCTCGGGTAAATCCGGGAGAAACCGCCGGGAACATTTATGGAGATGCTCCTGAGAAGCTCGATGTTCTCGGTGTCGTCGGAAACGAGGGAGGCGAAAACGGCCCTGATGAGGTCCGGAGTGGGAGGCCTGCCGCTCGCGGCCTGGCCCTCGAGCTCCTCGATGAGCTTCTTGCATACTTCTTTCGTTTCGGGATTCTTCGTTTCAAGAACGAGTTCGTTGCCCCGGGAAAAGATCCGCGTTTCCAGGAGCTCTTCCAAAACCTGAATGTTCGCGTCGTTGGCGCCGCAAATCTCCGGAAGGATGGAACCTGCTTCCAATACGATGGTACCTGATGTCTCCAATTACACCTCTCTCCTTAATTTAGAAATATTCACCACCGTCTGTCAATGGCCGCGCCTTCTCCGGCAGGCTATTGGAGGCGTCGTCATTTGACGCTGAATTCCGATTTGATCTGGGG
>CAZGUL010000314.1:0-4064 GCA_964529055.1 uncultured Spirochaetaceae bacterium | reverse complement strand
GCAACCTTCGTTCTGTTCGCCGGTTCAATGACGCTGTTCAGGTTCGTCTCCTTCGAGCTCGCCCCGAATATCGACGGCGGAACCATCGACGTCACCGTGGAGCTCCCCCAGGGGTACGACCTCCCGGAAACGGCGAAGGTCCTCGAAAACATAGAGGGCAGGGTTCGGGAATATCCGGAGGTTACGACCCTCGTCACGACCCTCGGCCAGATCTCCAGCCTGGACCAGGGCGTTCATATGGCGAAAATGCAGATCAAGCTCCTGGACAAGACGGAGCGGGAGAAATCGAACCTTCTTTTGGCCGCGGACATGACGAAGAAACTTTCCGATATTCCGAACGCGGCGATCCGGGTCGACGCGGTCAACTCCTTCGGCGGCAGCAGCAGCCAGGCCCCGGTGGCCTTCTATCTGCAAGGAAAGGACATGGATCAGCTCGAGAAACTGGCCGGGGATTTCACCGCGAAAATGCAGGAGGTCCACGGCTTCATGAACGTCAACACCTCCAGCCGACCGGGAAAGCCGGAGATCGTCATGAAACCGGACAGGAAAAAGGTCTCCGAGGAGGGAATCTCCATTCAAACCCTCGCCCTCACCCTGCGGGCGGCGGTGGAAGGCCTCGTCATGACCAAATACAAAGAAGACGGGAACGAGTACGACATCCGGGTCGTCATGAAAGACAAGAACCTGCTTACCTACGAAGACCTCAGGAACATCCCCGTCGCGACCCCGAAGGGGACCCGGCCGCTGTCCTATTTTGCGGACGTCCGGTTCGACCAGAGCTACAGCAAGGTCATGCACGTAGACAAAATCAAAACCATCCAGATCACGTCGTCTCTGCTTCCGGGCTTCACCCAGGGAGACGCCACAGCGGCCATAAACAAAATCGCGAAGTCGATGGATTTCCCGGCGGGATATCGTTTCTCCTTCGGCGGCAACTCGAAGATGCTCCAGGAGACGCTGACCGACATGCTCATGGTTTTTCTTCTCGCCGTCGTTCTCACCTACATGCTTCTCGCCGCGACCCTGGAAAACTTCGTCCAGCCCCTGCTGATTCTCGCGACGGTCCCCCTCTCGTTCATCGGGATCATCGCCATCACTCTTTTGACGAACACGACGATGAATATGGCCTCCATGCTGGCGATTATCATGCTCGTGGGTATCGTGGTCAACAACGCGATTCTCATGCTCGATTACACGAACCAGCTGCGCAAGGAAGGCAAAAGCCTCAAAGATGCCCTCCTCGAGGCCTGTCCGGTCAAGCTGAAGCCGATCCTTATGGCGAACATCGCAACGATCCTCGGTCTTCTGCCCATGGCCCTCGCATTGGGCGCCTCGGGCGCGGAAATGCGGCAGCCCATGGGCATCGTCAGCATCGGGGGATTGATCTCCTCCACCGTCTTTACCCTCTTCCTCATCCCCGCCATCGAATATTTGCTCAGCGGGGAAAAAGCGAGCCGCGCCAAGGAGGCCGCCGTATGAAAAAAACGCCTATCGGACTTATTCTTTTGATCGCCGCCGCGGGATGGGCCCCGGCGGAGGACTTTTCCCTGGAAGCCTATCTCGCCCGGATGGAAAAATACAGCAAGGACCTCAGCCTCGCCAGGCAGGACACCGTGTCCGCCGACCTTGCGGTCAAGCAGGCGAGATCGGCCCTGTTCCCCACTGTCGCGGCCCAGGCCGCCTACGGCCGGAATTTCATCGATGTGGAAAAACCCACGGCGGTCGCGGCGGACGCGAACCATCCCATCGACTCGGGGATCTACCCGCTGGTCTATCAGGACGTCGACTCCAACTACGACAATGAAGTCTCCGCCGGGCTCGTCGCCAACCAGAGCCTGTTCAACATGAAGGCCCTCGCGGCCCTCAAGTACGGCAAGGAGTACAGCAGCCTGACCAAAACCGTGTACGAGGAAACGGAGAGGACCATCACGACGACCGCGAAGAAGGTCTATTATCAGGGCATTCTCCTGAAAGAGATCCTGAAGGTCAAAGAGTCCGCCGAGCGGAACGAATTTGAGACCTACGACAATATGCGGAAGCGGTACGAGGCCGGCATGGCCCAGGAGTTGGAGGTTCTCCGCGCGGAGGTGAACTGGAAGAACAAGATCCCCGAGGTGACTCAGGCACGCAAGAATTCCGAAATCGCCCTAGTGAATCTGAAGACCCTGGCGGGGATGGACCTGGATGCTCCCGTGACGCTGACCGGCTCCTTCGACACCTTTCCCGATCCGCCCAAGGCGATCGCCATGGACAGTATCCTTTCAAGCCGCACCGATTACGAGACGCTCCTGCGCCAGAGAAAGCTGGCGGAACTATCCGTCGACCTTGCGAAAGCCGATTTTTACCCCACTGTTTCGGCGAGCCTGAGCTATATGCACCAGGCCTACGGCAACGAAATGAAGTCCGACTACGATTTCGACGTTCTTCAGCTCGGCGTGAAGATCGCCCTTCCGGTGTATACGGGGGGAGCGAGGCTGTCTCAGATACAGTCCGAAAAAATCAATCTGGAGAAAAGCGAAACCCGGCTCGGGAAAAAACGGGACGAAATCCAGGCGGAGATACGCCGGCTGAATCTTTCCCTCCAGGAAGCCCGGGAACGGATCGAGTCCGCCCGGACGGTCCTGGAAACCGCGGAGAAGGCATACAAGGTCGCGCGCGTGTCCCTCGCGAACGGGCTCGCCACCCAGCTCGAGCTCAACGAATCGTCGGTCCAGCTCGAACAGGCCGGCCTCAGCTATGTATCCGCGGTGTACGAATACCTCTCCCTCTACTTCGACTGGGAAAAAGCTTCCGGGCGGTAAAAGGCCCCGGGGCGCGCCCAAAAACTTCGGCCGCCGGTCTTCGGCGGCTTTTTCATCGGGATTTCACATCGGAAAAGTTTTTGCAAACCGCCTCGCGTGAAGGAAAACACGGTTTGGTCTCTCTCCCCGGGAGAAGGCTATAATGAGTATCTTTCGCCTGAACCCGACGAGGCGCATCATGGGTCGGGAACAAAAGTGAGAGTTTTATAGGTTATGAACCGCCCCAGCTTCTCCGGAGACCGGTTTAGTTGAGTCCCGCCGCCACGGGCCGCGGGGTCGGATCACCTCGGCCTTGTACAGCCAGCCCGATGATCGACTCGGCCATCGCGTTGTCGTACGAGTCCCCGACGGTCCCGACTGACGGGTCGATGCCCTCCTCGGCCGGCCGCTCGGTGTAGCGAATCGCGAGGTACTGACTTTTATGATCGCTATGATGAACCAGTCCGCCGTTACGGTCTCTGGTCCACGGCGCCTGCTCCAAGCCATCCAGCGTCTGCTCGCCGCTCATCGACGGGGCGACACGCCAGCCGACGATAATCCGGGAGAACACGTCGATCACGAAGGCCGCGTAGACCCAGCCGCTCCATGTGGCCACGAAAGTGAAGTCCGCTATCTACAGTTGGTTGGGGCGGCTCGCGACGAACTCCCGATTCATCCGCGCCCGCTCACCGGTGCTCACCCCGTCCCTCCTGCCGGTATCCCGCCGGCCTGACGGACCCACTTACGCAGGGCTTCGCTCAAGTAGCCGACCTTCTGCGCGATCGAGGTGATCGCCGCCCACTGTGACTCGTGCTCTCCCTGCTGATCGAAGCCCAGCCGCACCGCACGCTCCCGTACCTCAACTGGGTACCTTCCCCGACTTCCCATAGCTCCATCCTCTAACAAATCTTGGTCTCCGGGAAAGCCGGGGCGGTTCAGTAAGGCTATTCTGACCTTGAATTTCTCTTCGTTGTATTTCCTGTAAATTATGCGGGTGCAAGTACCACTAGTTTAATTAATTGAACCGGCACCAATCGTTGCACAACCGCCGTATCCATCCTATACTGATATCCGAAATCCGTGAATCCTCCAAGGAGCTTCTATGTCGTTCGAACATCTTCTGGCGGGACGTACGTCCCGCATGGGCGCCAGCGCCATCCGCGAAATCCTGAAAGTCGTTTCCGTCCCGGGCATGGTTTCCCTGGCGGGAGGCATCCCGGCCCCGGAGAGTTTTCCGATGGAAATCATGGGTAAGCTCGCGGCGGACGTCGTCGCGAAGTACGG
>CAZGUL010000313.1:0-4106 GCA_964529055.1 uncultured Spirochaetaceae bacterium | reverse complement strand
CTTTTTCTCTTCCAGGACAAGCACCGCACCGATGGCCATCTCGTCATTGTTCGCGATGATGGCGTCGATCCGGTCGCCGCTGGCGAGCCAGTTTTCCACCACCGCCACCGCCTCGGGCCGCTGGAAGTTCGCCGTCTGCTCCCGGATAACCTTGATGCCCGGGTACTTCGCCAGCACTTCCTTGCTGCCCTTCGTCCGCCCGATCTGCGGGGCCGAACCGAGCGAACCGAGAAGGATGCCGACGTTCCCTTTCTCGCCGATCTTCTTCACCACGAATTCCGCCTCCAGCCTCCCCGCGACCTCCTCGGGAGAAGCGACGGCGACGACCTTGGCTCCCTGAAGAGCGCTGTCCTCGGGTTTGCGGTTCACATACACAAGCGGAATTTTCGCGTCCGTCGCGAGCTTCGTCACCCGGGGAGCCAGAGTCTGGTCGATGACGTGAATCAGGATCGCGTCCATGCCCTGGGTGATGAAATTCTCCACCTGCTTGATCTGCTCGTTGGGGTCACGTTTTCCGTCCGCCGCCACGATCTCGACTCCGGATTTCCCCGCCTCGTCCTTCAGCTGGTCGAGAAGATAGCGCATGAACACGTCGTTGAAGTCCTCGATCGTGACGCCCATCCGGATCTTCCTGGGCCCTTTCGGTTCCGCGGAGCCGCCCGCGAACAGAAGGGCTCCCGCGACGAGCAGGAGCACGATGACGCCGACCGTTCTTTTCATTGGACACCTCCTTGAATATCTCTGCGTCTGCCAATGCAAACGTTTACAATTCGGATAAAAAAAAACACCCGGAACGGGTGCCTTACGTGGTGCGGAAATCTTTTCTTCCGGAATTCATGATACTACCGCGAATCCGGGATTGTCAAACATTTTCCGGAAATTCAACCTCCGACTATCCACGTCCCCGTTTCGCCCCGGAGGGCGCGCCCGATGTTTTCAGGATTCGTTATCAGGGCCTTTCCCCCGGGCATGTCCCGGAGGTAGGCGGCCACGGCCTGAATTTTCGGGGCCATCGAGCCTTTTGCGAAATGGGTTCCCTCTTCCAGGTATTTTTCCGCTTCCGCCAGGGTCATCCGGTCCAGCCATCGCTGGCCGGGCTTTCCGAAATCGAGCGCCACCTTCTCGACGGCGGTGGAAATGACGAAGAGCTCCGCTTTTATCGCCCGCGCAAGAAGCGACGAGGCGAGGTCCTTGTCGATGACCGCGGCGACCCCCTGGTAGTTGCCGTCTCCGGGATCCACGACGGGGATGCCTCCTCCGCCTGCGGCGACGGTGACGATGCCGGCATCCAGCAGGGTTTGCACCGTTTCCAGCTCGACGATTTCCTTCGGAACGGGAGAGGGCACAACGCGCCTGAAACCGCGGCCCGAGTCTTCGACGACTGTCCATCCCTGTTCGACCCTGCGGCGTTCGGCTTCGGCGGCGTCCATGAATCCGCCGATGGGCTTCGTCGGATTTTTGAAGGCCGGATCGTTCCTGTCCACCAGGACCTGGGTGATGACGGTGACGACTTTCTTGTTGATTCCCCGCTGATACAGGATGTTCTGCAGGTTCTGCTGAAGGGCGTACCCGATCGCGCCCTGGCTGTCGGCGCCGCAGACGTCCAGGGGGACCTCGTGCATGCCGGCCGCTTTGGCGGCGATCTCGGAACGGCGGAGGATGAATCCGACCTGCGGTCCGTTTCCGTGTCCGATCGCGACTTCCCAGCCCTGCTGGACCAGGTCCGCTATGTGGAAGCAGGTCTCCCGCGCGGCCTCGTACTGGCTTTCGACGCTGACGTGCTTGTCGTCCCTGATCAGGGAATTCCCGCCGATGGCGATGACCGCGAACCTCTTTCCGTCCATGATGCCCCCCTGCGGCCGGTTTTCGCTGACGTCCGGCCTGGTCGAATTCTACGGCAAGACGGGTGAAAAGTAAATGATGCCCCGCCTTGACCGGGTCGGGATTTTCCGGGAATACTCGAAGGCGATGAAAACAGGACTGAAAACGCCGCGCACGGAGGAAGACCTCGAAAATCTCCTTTCGGAACCCGTGCCGGAAACCGTGGACCTCCTGCGGAGGCTTTCCGGGGACATTCTCGTTCTCGGAGTGGCGGGAAAAATCGGAGTCACCCTGGCTGCCGCGGCGGCCAGGGCGTGCCGGGCCGCGGGGGTGAAGAAGAAAATCATCGGGGCCGCCCGGTTTTCCGACCCGGAAAGCCGCCTGAAACTGGAAGCCGCCGGCGTCGAAACCGTTCCGTGCGACCTTCTCGACCGGGAAGCGGTGGAAAGGCTGCCGGACGCGGAAAACGTGGTTTTCATGGCCGGGAAAAAATTCGGGACCGGAGGGACGGAGGAGGTCACCTGGGCCATGAACACGGTGACCCCGGCCTTCGCCGCGGAACGTTTCGCGCGAAGCAGGATCGTCGCCTATTCAACGGGCTGCGTCTACGATTTCGTCTCCCCGTCCGGCGGCGGCAGCGTCGAGGAGGACGAGCCCCGGCCGACGGGGGAATACGCCCAATCGGCCCTGGGCAGGGAGCGGGTGTTCCAGTTTTACAGCAAAAAATACGGCACGCCGGTCCTGATTTTCCGGCTGAATTACGCGGTGGAACCCCGGTACGGCGTCCTGCGGGACATCGCCGACAAGGTTCTCGGCGGCCTTCCCGTCGGTCTCGAAACCCCCTGCTTCAACTGCATCTGGCAGGGGGATGTCATCACCCGGACCCTGCTGGCCTTCGAACACTGCGCGTCCCCGGCTGCCGTCCTGAACATTACGGGACCGGAAACCGTCTCCGTCCGCCGGACGGCAATGGAATTCGGCCGCCGGTTCGGAAAATCGCCACGGTTCGAGGGAACGCCGGGAGACCTCATGTATTTGAGCAACGCTTCGAGGGCGGCGGCCCTGTTCGGCCATCCCCGGGTGACCCTGGAGGAAGCCGTCGAAATGACCGCAAACTGGATGCTGGCCGGGGGCTCGTCCCTCGGAAAACCGACCCATTTCGAGAGCCGGGACGGGAAATACTGAGGAGGAAAACCATGGATACGGCGGGCATGCCCCGGGAAATCCGGGAAAAAATCGCCGCGGGAACGGTGATTCCCGCGATTCCCCTGGCATTGAACTCCCGGCGCGGGTTCGACGAAAGGCGGCAGAAGGCCCTTGTCCGGTACTACATCGACGCCGGATCGGGCGGAATCGCCATCGGCGTACACACAACCCAGTTCGCCATCCGCGACCCCGAGCACGGTTTGTTCAAACCGGTCCTGTCGTTCGTCTCCCGGGCGATCGACGAGCACGCCGCCGCGAGAAAACTTTCCATCGTCAAGGTGGGGGGGATCTGCGGCGGAACCGGACAGGCGCTGGAGGAAGCCGCATTCCTGCGGGACGAGGGATTTCACGCGGGGCTTCTCAGCATGGCGGCCTTCGCCGAATCCTCCGTCCCCGGGATGATCGACCACGCGCGGCGGGTCGCGGAGATCATCCCGATTTTCGGCTTCTATCTCCAGCCGTCGGTGGGGGGACGCATCCTGCCGTACGAATTCTGGCGGAGTTTCGCCGGCATCGAAAACGTGGTCGGGATAAAGATCGCTCCCTTCAACCGGTACCGGACGATCGACGTGGTGCGGGCGGTCTGTGACGCGGGCCGTGAAAAGGATGTGACCCTGTACACCGGGAACGACGACAACATCGTTCCCGACCTGCTGACGGAGTTCCGGATCGCAAAAGCCGGCGGTGAAAAGCGGGTCCGCATACGGGGCGGGCTGCTGGGGCAGTGGAGCGTGTGGACAAGGAAGGCCGTGGAGCTGCATGCGGCTCTCCGGCGGATAAGCGGGGCCGGGGAGGCCGTCCCCCGGGAAATCCTGACCCTGGCGGCGGAACTCACCGACGCCAACGGCGCGATTTTCGACGCCGCCAACAGTTTTGCCGGCTGCATTCCGGGCATCCATGAAATTCTCCGCCGCCAGGGGCTTCTGGAGGGCACCTGGTGCCTCGATCCGTCGGAATGCCTGTCCCCGGGCCAGAGCGCGGAAATCGACAGGGTGTGCCGGTCCTATCCGCACCTGGTCGAGGACGATTTCGTCAGGGTGCATCTGGAGTAATGGCTCGCCTGAAAAAAAAACGCCTCC
>CAZGUL010000312.1:0-4115 GCA_964529055.1 uncultured Spirochaetaceae bacterium | reverse complement strand
GGCTGCTGGCGGCCTAGGTACCCCTCTACCAGGTCATCCTGGAACCCTAATCGCGGGGAGGCTCGCGAATGAGAATCGGAATCTGCGGCTGCATGATCCATCCCGAGCGGGACCCCGTCGGCATCGATGTGGCGGAGGTAACCGCGGGGATCGGCTACGATTACATCGAGCTTTCCCTGCGGGACGTCGCCGCCCTCGACGCGGAAGGCTTCTCGGCCCTGGCGCGCCGGCTGGAAAAGTCGGGCCTCCGCTCGGAGGCCTGCAACAACTTTTTTCCGCCGGAACGGAGGATCACCGGCCCGGATTACGATCTCCCCTCGCTGCGACAGTACACCCGCGGGGCGCTGGAAAGGGCCCGGGCCCTGGGCGCCGAGGCCGTGGTTTTCGGCAGTTCCGGCGCGCGCAACATACCCGGGGGCTACCCCCGGGACCGGGCCTGGAGCCAGATCGTCGAAGCCTCCCGGATGATCGACGAGGAGGCGGAGCGCGCCGGCATCACGATCGCCATCGAGTACCACAACCGCCGGGAAGCGAACGTGCTGACGTCCATGTCCGAGGCGCTCCGGCTGGGGCGGGAGGTGGACCGGCCCCGGATTCAAATTCTTTTCGACTATTACCACTTCGCCGTCGAGAACGAGCCGCCGGACGTCATCCGGGAGGCGGGTTCCCGCCTGGTCCACGGCCACTTCGCCGAACTGCGGGACCGCGCCTTCCCCCGGGAGCCCAAAAGGGAGTACCGGGACTTTTTCGCCGCGCTGGCGGACGCGGGATACCGGGGCCGCCTGTCCATCGAGGCGTACACGAAGGACTTCACCGCCGACGCGGAAAAGGCACTGGAAGTCATAAGGGGGCTCGCGGCGGGGATGTAAAAGCCCCGTCGTCTCTTTACCGGTCACCGCTGTTCGGGTACAATCGCCTCATCATGTACTTCACCAAGATCGAGCACCCGCTCAATTTTTCCTACAAAAAAACCGGAGACGCCGCCCTGGAGGTCCGTCACCTCGGCGAGGACGTTTACCGCGTCAGATACGCGTCCCGGAGGTGGAAGGAGCACGGCAGCGCCGCGGTCCTCGGTACGGACGTCTTCGGCAGGGCGAAACGCGGTTCCGTGGAGGTTCGGGGAACGGGGTTCCGCCTTCTTCTGGACAAAAAGGAACTGCTTTCCACGACGGAGGAGGACGGTTTCGGGGTCCTGGGCCCGAAGTGGGTCCTTAATTTCACCTCCGGTCCGGACCTGCGGTTCTACGGTCTGGGGGAGAAAAACACGTCTTTCGAGAAGACCGGCACCCGCACCAAATTCTGGAACACCGACGTCTGGGCGGATTTTCACCCCCAGGCGCACCGGGAGGGCGTCACCGATCCGATGTACGCGTCGGTGCCGTACCTGCTGGTCCGCACCGGAAACGGCTGGGCCGGAATCCTGGTCAACAATCCGTACCCGGTTTTCATGCATCTTCTCGCGGAGGACGCGATCGCCGACGGCCTGCACGGCGCCGCGGAGATGCCGAGGCGTTTCTCCGTCGGGGCCCCCGCGGGGAGTCCGGAAATCTACCTCATCGCCGGAAATTCCGCGCGGGAAGTAACGACCCGCCTTCAGCGCCTGGTGGGCACGGTCCCTCTTCCGCCGCTGTGGGCCCTGGGCTACCATCAGAGCCGCTGGGGATACGCCTCCTTCGCGGACCTGGACGCCCTGGACGAAAAATTCCGGAGCCGGAAAATCCCCTGCGACGGGCTCTGGCTCGACATCGACTACATGGAAGGCTTCCGGGTCTTCACCTTCAACGAGAAGCATTTTTCCAGCCCGAAAAACCAGATCGAGGATCTGAAAAAGCGCGGCCGCCGGGTGGTCCCGATCCTCGATCCCGGCATCAAGGCCGATCCGGAATTCGAAGTTTTCCGCGAAGGCGTAAAAAAGGACCTGTTCTGCAGGACCGCCGAGGGCCAGCCCTTCACCGGCATCGTGTGGCCGGGAGAGACGGTGTACCCCGATTTTTCCCTTCCCGAATGCCGGGAATGGTGGGCGGAACGGGTGAAGTCCTTCGCCGGCGGCGGCTTCGGCGGCCTGTGGATCGACATGAACGATCCGTCCACGGGTCCCGTCGATCCCGGCGACATGCTTTTCGGCAGGGGAAAAATTCCCCACGAGGCCTGGCACAACCAGTACTGCCTCGGCATGCAGCAGGCGACCTGGGACGGACTGCTCCGGGCACGCCCCGGCGAGCGGCCTTTTCTCGTCACCCGCAGCGCCTTCATTTCCTCCGGCCGTTACGGGGCGGTCTGGACGGGGGACAACTGGTCCAACAGGCACCACCTGCGGCAGACCGTCCCGACCTGCCTGAACATGTCCCTGTCGGGACTGCCGTTCTGCGGGGCCGACACCCCCGGTTTCGGCGGGGACGCGGACGCCCCGCTCGCCGCCGCATGGTTCAAGGCCTGCTTCCTTTTCCCCTTCTTCCGGAACCACGCGGTGAAGGGCTGCCGGGACCAGGAGCCGTGGGCCTTCGGGGAAAAAACCGGGGAGGTCCTGCGCCGGTACATCCGGCTCCGGTACAAGCTTCTGCCGTACCTTTACGGCCTCTTCGTGCGGCAGGAGGAAGCAGGCGAGCCGATCCTCAGGCCCCTGTTTTACGAGTTCGACGAAACTCCGGAAGTCCCCCTTTCCCGGATGGATGACCAGTTCATGGTGGGATCAGCCATACTGCAGGCCCCGATCCTGGACGGGACCGCCGAAAGAACCGTGCTGCTGCCGGGGGAGGGCCTCCGCTGGTTCTCCGCCGCCGAAGGCTCCTGGCGTCCCGGCAACGCGGCGGCCGTCGTCAAGGACTCGCCCGCGGGAACGCCGCTTTTCATCCGGGAGGGGGCCGTTGTCCCGATGCTGGGCGGCGAGCCGGAAACGCCGGCGAAGGACTTCGGCGCCGTGGAGTTCCACGTGTTTCTCCCGGCGGATTCGAAGCTCGAAGCGGAATGCGTCTTCGCCTTCGACGACGGGGAGACTTTCCGGTACCGCAAGGGCTTCAGGACCTCTTTCCGCCTTGTCGCCTCCGTGAGGGAGAATTCCCTCAGGGTCGAAATCCGCGACAAGTCCGTCGGTCACCTTCCCTGCGGCATGACTTTCGTGCTGTACGACAAATTCGACAAGGTGGTTCTGGCGGACGGCGCCAGGGAGGCCCACCTGCCGACGGAAAAAGCGTCCTGGGATTTTCTCGGCAGGAAACTCGCGGTGCGCAGGACCCGGGAAAGCCTCCTGAAAACCTAGAAATCCTTGACCGTTCGGACGGACTAATTCTATAATAATTATAGACTTGGAAGGAGGTCTTCCATGCTGACGGATTTGTCCGAATTTCTGGACCGCGCCAAGACCGGGGGAAAAACGCGGATCGCCGTGGCGGCGGCCGCGGACCTCCACGTTCTGGAGGCCGTGCACGACGCGGCCGGGGCGGGAATCGCCGAATCGATCCTCGTAGGGGCCGGGGGCGAAATCGAGAACCTGGCCGCGAAAATCGGCATGGATCTGCGCAAGACCGAAATCGTCGATGTCTCCGACCCGACGGAGGCCTGCGACAGGGCGGTCGCCCTCATCAAGGAAGGGCGGGCCGGAATCCTGATGAAGGGGCTCGTCGGCACCGGGACCCTGCTGAAGGCGGTTCTGGACAAGGACAGGGGCCTCAGGACGGGCCTGCTTCTGTCCCACACCGGCGTTTTCCAGTCCCCGTACTACCGGAAGCTTTTCGCCGTGACCGACGCCGCGATGAACGTGGCGCCGGGTTTCGAAGAAAAAAACGGCATCCTCGCCAACGCGGTGGAAATGTTCCACCGCCTGGGGGAACCGAATCCGAAGGTCGCCGTCATGGCCGCCGTGGAAACCGTCAACCCGAAGATGGAGCCCACGATCCACGCGGCGATGATGACCCAGATGAACAGGAGAGGGCAGATCAAGGGCTGCGTCGTAGACGGGCCTTTGGCTCTGGACAACGCCGTATCTCGGGAAGCGGCGGAACACAAGGGCATCTCCGGCGAGGTTCCCGGAGACGCGGACGTCATCCTCGTTCCCGATATCGAGAGCGGCAACCTGCTGTACAAAGCCTTGAATTTTCTCGGAGGGGCCTTGGCCGCCG
>CAZGUL010000311.1:0-4127 GCA_964529055.1 uncultured Spirochaetaceae bacterium | reverse complement strand
AGCCGGCCCGCCATTTTCTATCCCGTGGACATCGTGGAATCCGGCAAGGGAAAGAAGGCGGTCCGCGAGGCGGTGGTCAATCGGGGACGGCGGGCTCTCGGGAGCCTGATGGACATCTCCGCGGGAGGCTGCGCGATCCTGGCCCAGAACGTTCTGTCCCGGGCGTCGCTCGTCAAAGTCGACTTCGAGACCGGCAAGGGGAACCAGGTTTCCGTATATGGGAAGGTCCTGGGCATCACCCCCCGGCCGCCCCGGAGCGGGATCATGCATGTCCGCTTTACCCGGGTTTCACGGGACCACATGAACTCCATCCGGGACTATGTGTACGAATACGTTCCGGACGGGGAAGACTGATCCGGGCTTCTTGACCTTCGGCGAGGATTCCTCTAAACATGTACCCTATGAAAGTGCTGGCCGTGAAGGACGTCGTCAAGAAAGACCTCGCGGTGGATTACAGAAAAGTGTACGACGCCCGGGCCGTTCTGGAAATTCTCGGAACTTCCCAGGAAACGAAAATCGAAATATCCCTGGAACACTCGCCGCTGGGCAGTGTCGACGTAAAGGTCAGACTTCTCGAGGATGTGGCCTATCCCCTCCTTCCGGCCCTGCGGGCGCTCAGGACCTCCGTGCACGGAATGTACGAAAGGGGCGAACTCTCCTGAAAAAGATCGTCACCAATTCGCCCGAGGAAACCCTCCGCCTGGGGGAAAAAATCGCCGCGAAACTGGGGGCCGGTTCGGTGGTCCTTTTCGACGCGGACCTCGGCGCGGGAAAAACCACACTGACGAAAGGGATTGCCCGCGGTCTGGGGGTCCGGGAAACCGTGACCAGCCCCACCTATACGATAATTTCCGAATACCCGGGAAGACTTACCCTGCATCACGTGGACCTCTACCGCATCACCGGTGACGAGGAAATCGAGGGTCTCGGCCTGCGGGACATCCTGGACGGCGGCGGGGTTTCCGTCGTCGAGTGGAGCGACCGGATGGCCTCGGGGCATCCCGGCGCCGTAATCATCCGCATCGAGATCGGCCGGGGCACGGAAAGAATTTTCCACATCGCGGGGATCGACCTGTGAAAGCCGTCGCCATCGAATCGTCCACCGAAATTCTGTCCCTGTGCGGCCGCAGCGGCGATCTCTTCTTCGAGGTCACCCGGGACGTGGACCTGCGGCACGCGGAGCAGATCCTTCCCCTGGTGGACCTGGTCCTCAAAAACCTCGGAATTTCCGCCGGCGACCTGGACCTGGTCGTTGCGGCCCGGGGCCCCGGATCGTTCACCGGCCTCCGGATCGGAATGGCCGCCGCAAAGGGCCTGTGCGCCGCCGCCGGCTGCCCCTGCGTGTCCGTCCCGACCCTGGACGTTTACGGCTCCCTCGTTCCGCCCGGGACGGGCACCGTCACCGCCGCCGTGGTGGACGCGAAAAAAAACCGTTTTTACGCGGCCCTGTACAGGGACGGGGAAAGACTGACGGATTACCTGGACGCGGAGCCCGGCGAGATCGCCCGCCTCGCCGCAGCCCATCCCCGGGTGGTCCTGACGGGGCCCCATGCCGGGCTCTTCCTCGAGCGGCTCGGCGCCGCGGGAACGGCGGGGAATTTCCTGCGCGACCCCGACTGCAGGGCGGGCCGGAGCGCCGTTCTGCTGCGGATGGGAATGGAAGCCTTCGAGGCGGGGCTCCGGGACGATCCGTCCGCAGGCCCCCTGTACGTCCGGCCGCCGGAAGCCAGGCCCTCGGACGGCGGAGCCTGAGCGCCCGCGGCGGTCAGGGTTTCGGGTTTTTTTTGCGGATGAAGGTGTCCAGGGAGGGAAGCTCGGGACGGGATTTGACGGCGGCGGCGTTTTCCTTCTGGATGGCGTCGTAGACTTCCTTGCGGTAAATTTTGACGTCCGCCGGCGCCGTGATGCCGATTTTTACCTGATCGCCCTTGATGTCCACCACCGAAATCTGGATGGTGTCCCCGATCATGAAACTTTCGTTCGTCTTCCGGGTCAGGATCAGCATACGCTAGTCCCCCAGCGCGGCGAGCTCGTCGACGATGACGTGCCGGGTGCGCCAGGCGGGATTGAGGGAAATCGACTGCCTGCCGATTCTTTTTCTCCGGTTTATAAGGAGGGGGCCCTGCAGGTTCGCCGTCATGCGGTTCTGGTTTTCCGGGATCGTCACGATGGTGAAAAGCAGGATGTCGTCCTCCTCTTCCTGCCCCAGCTCCGCCAGGTCCTCCCCGGGAACGTCCGGCGTGTAGTCCGGCCGGAACACCAGGGGGCTTATAAGCACGAAGGCGATTTCCACCACGTCCAGGGACTGGAGCCAGTAAAACGGCTGCTGGGATGCGTCCAGCAGAGCGTAGTTTTTGAACTGTTCGAAGCCGATGATGCCGCCGGGGAAGAAGATCGTCTGGCGTTCGTCGATGTCCACGTGCCCGTAGGCCTTTGTGTTGATCCGCATCGTCACCTCAGAAAGTCGAGCAGGGTCGGCTGGAGGATGCGTCCCGCGGCGCCGAGGGCGGCCTTGTGGGTGTATTCCAGCATCTTGAGTTCGGTTACCGCTTCGGTCATGTCCAGATCGGCCGTCATGGAATTCATGGACTTCATGTCCGGAATTTCCGTGTTGAGCCGGGCGTAGGAAAACTCCAGCCTCTTGCCCTGGGAACCGATGTCCCCCAGAGCCGCGAGCATGCCCGCCAGGGCCTCGTCGATGCCCCGCAGCGCCCGGCCGCCGACCTCCAGGGGGTCTCCGCGATAGAAATCGTCCCGGAGCTTTATGACCATGTCGAAAACCGAACCGCCGAAAACGCGGGCGGAGGGATTCAGGTTCCGCGGCGGCGGGCTCGTGTCGTCCCGCAGGAGCCCCAGGTCCTGAAGCACCCGGCCTTCCGGCGCGTCCTGGAGCCATAACTGGTGGGGCGTTGTCGTTTCCAGAACCAGGCCCCCCCGCACCGGGTCCTGCCGCGCCTTCACCGGCGCGTCGGAGTCGTTGATCTTCGCGATGATGGCCCCGATCGTGTCCCCTTCCTTGAGAAGAATCTCGGCGCCGTCGATGAAAATGCGGGTGTCCCGGTCCACCTGGTAGGAGGAGGCGTCCACCGTCGGGTAAAGCTGCTGGTTTTCCGCCCAGAAGACCCGGTTTCCCGGATAGTTCATCTTGACGTAGGCGCCGTCGGAAATTTCGGCCATGTTCTCGGCTATGGAGCCCGTGTATTCCACGTCGGTTATGACCCGCTCGCCGCTGCCGGCGACGCTTCCTTCCACGGCCCGGAACGGCAGGGTTTTTATCCTGTCGCCGGAAAAGATCGTCGTGCCGTCCCCGTTCCGGGCGTTCGCGATTTCCACCAGCTGGTTCAGGAGCTGGTTCACCTCCGTCCCCATCTGCCGGAGCTCGTCCCGGGAGTTGACGCCGTTCGCCCCCTGCACCGCGAGCTCCCGCACCCTCTGCAGGATGTCCACCCCTTCCCGCACCCGCCCTTCGGTTATCCTGTGGTTCGCCTGAAGGTACTCCACGTTCCGGGCGAACTGCTCCAGCCGGTGAATGACGGAACGGTAGCGGGTGGTGTGGGCCGCCGCGGCGGGATCGTCCCTGAGGTTCAGGATCCGCGTCTGGGCCGCCATCCTGTTCTGCACCGCGTTCATCCGGTGCTCCCGCGCCCGGAGATGGAACTGCATGTCGTCGTTGGACATGTTCGTGCTGATGCGTTTCATGGACTACACTCCTATCCTGTTGATGATCGTGTCGATCATCTTCGTGAATTCCGAAATGAACCGCGCCACGGCGGCGTAGCCGTGCTGAAACTTGATCATGTTCGAGAGCTCCTCGTCGATGTTGACGCCGGAAATCGACTCCCGCATGTCCCGCAGGTCCTTCATGATTCTCTCCTGGGTGGCCAGGGCGATTTCCGCCTGCTCCCCCTTGAGGCCCACGGCGGCGACGGCGTCGGCGAAATAGCCGTCGAAGGTCGTCGTCTTGCCGATCATGACGGTGTGGTTGCGCAGGGACGCAACGGCCAGGGCCGCGGAACCGTCGCCGGGCCGTCCGGGCCGTCCCGCGTCGCCGAAGGCGGCCGCGATGCTGGCGGGCTCCCTTTCCAGTTCCCGGTACAGCCTGACCAGCAGGGAGGTGTCCGCCGCGG
>CAZGUL010000310.1:0-4135 GCA_964529055.1 uncultured Spirochaetaceae bacterium | reverse complement strand
TCACATGTATACGGAGGTCTCCGTCAAGAAGTCCGCCTGAGCGTATGGGTACTTTTTTACTTGGCAGAAATAGGGGACATTTTATTTTGGCATTGACAAAAAAAACGGATTTCTTGACAAACAGGTATGCCCCATCTATCCTATACGCAAAGATAGCACGATGCCAATCAAAAGAAACGGTCTTCTTCGCGGCGACGGGTCGGCGGAGAGACACCCGCAGCGGGGAACGTCGTCCGCCGTTTTTCGTGGGCAGGATACATTAAGGGAAATTCTCGACGGCAACCGGGACGCCGTGATCGTCGCGGGGGGCTCAGCTCCCGCCTACGAATTGTATCTGCCCGCCCTCTTCCGCAGGGGCTCCGGAAAGAACGCAGGAAAAACCCTCATCATCGTTCCCTCCGCCGAAATCGCGGCGAAAATCGGGGACCACGCCCGCGGGCTCGCCCGGAAATTCTCCGGCTCCCCTTCGGTTCTCACCGTGGGGATCGAGGAGAATCCGCGGAAGGAAACGCGGCATTTGTCTAATCCGAAGGACATTCTCGTCGGCACCCCGGAAAGGATCATCGACCACCTGCGGCGGGGTAACACGGACCTTTCCGAGACGTCGCTGGTCGTCATCGACTGCCCCGGGGAATCGGACATGCCGGGTTTCGCCGCGAACGTGCGGTTCATCTATTCCCGCACCGGTTTCAGGCCGCGGACCCTCGTCCTGACGGCCGCGGCGGAAAGCGGCGTCCGGGAGCTCAAAACCGTGCTGGGCCGCCCCCGGACCGTGGAACTCTGCCGCGCCGAACCCCGCTTCCGGTATTATGTGGCGGAACCGGGGGGCAAGACGGACCTTCTCCTGCGGATTCTGCTCGCCGGGGCCGGCGGGGGATGGCTCGTCATCCGGGAAGCCGGCGATTCCGGGGATTTCCGCGAAAGGCTCCGTTCATTCTTCCCCGCCTCGGCCCTCGCGGCAGGCCCCCACCCGGCGCCGGAGGGAATACAGGTCGCGGATCCCGCCGTCCTCGGGTCCGCGCTTCCCGCGGCCGGACATGTCGTTTTCGACTTCGTCCCGCCGCCGGAAATTCTCGCACGGATGAGGCTGTTGTATCAGGATTGCGATTTTCAGGCAGATATTGTTATAATTATCGAGGAGCGGGAACGCTCCGCATTATCAAACGCACAGGAGAGCACCGACGTGAGCATGGAAAAAAACGAGATTCCGAAGGACGACGAGGCCGTACGGGGACTTCTGGAGAATATCGTTCGCAAGATCAAGGAGGAAGAAGACCCCAGGGAACTCAATTATTACAGGAAGCTCTTCACCGGCAACGTTTCGATCTTCCTGCGCTCCTATGTGGCGGCGTATCTGATAAAACAGCAATTCGGGGATTCCGGAGAAAAACGGAGACCGCGTCCGGCGGCGAAAGGCCCTTCCCGGCCGGACATGACGACCCTTTTCTTCGGTCTCGGGAAAAACCGCAAAATTTTCCCCCGGGACATTTCAAGTCTCGTCACCGAGAAGGTTCCCGATGTCGACCGGTCGGATATCGGGGAAATAAAGATACTGGACAACTATTCCTTCGTCGAAATCTCCGGCGCCAAGGCCGACCGGGTCATCGAGACCCTGAACGGCACCGATTACCGGGGAAGGAAGATCGTCGTCAACTTCGCCCGCAAGAAGGACGGAGCTACCGAATAAGCCGGGCCAGGAGGCGCAGGACCAGAAGGGCATTGATTCCGAATCCGGCGCAGAACAGCAGCACCGCGAGGGACTCCAAACGCTTCGCCCGGATTTCGCAGTCGGAGGCGAGCGTCTCGGGCCTTCCGGGAATCGCGACGGTTTCGACGAAAGGGTCCCGTGATTTCCCGGGAAGGTCTTCCGGATCTTCCGATACGACCCCGAACCAGTAATAATCCGCCCTTTCCCGGTCCCCCGGCCGCCGGGCCGACGCGGCCCGGACCCTGCCTCCCATCCGGCGGATTTCCTCGGCGGTCCCGCGGCGGACCCTGCATCCGTATTTTTCGCCGGTGGTGAGGATCGTGTCCGCGGCATCCCCTCGATGGTGTCGGAGGGGCAGCCTCACCAGGTCCCGTTCCGCCCGAAGAAGGCGCGCCCGGCTCCACAGCCGCCGGTAAAGAAAGAAAAAGACGACCCCCGGAGGAAACAGCGGCAGGACGGGAACGAGTGCCGTCCCGACGGACAGAATGCCGGGCACCCGGTACAGCGGGTTTTTCAGGAAAAAATACGCGAATATCGTACCCGCCAGGATGCCGCCAGCCAGGGCCGCCGGCGTGAAGGGGTTCCAGTATTCGTTCCGCTGACGCCCGTTCCAGACGGCCCTGCGGACGATGGACCGTTCGTCCCCGTCATAGAAAATCACCAGCAGGTCCGCTCCCGGCCGGGACCGGAAAACCCCGCGGCCTCCGTCCATCCGCAGAGGGCCGGCGACGAAAACCTTGGTCCCCTCCGGAAGGGAACTCACCTTGTCCCACGGGACAACCGCGGGCGCTTCGCCGGGCCGGGCCGGCCCGCCGGCGTCGCCGCCTTCCTCCTCCAGGCCGGCCGGGGCGGAGGAAAGCAGGTATACCCTCTGTCCCTTCATGTCCGCGGACAGGGACAGTTCGTCGTTCCTGAGCCACATGACGTCGTCGTCCTGAATCGCTTCCAGCGCGCCGAGAAAACGGAAAAGCCCGTCCCCCGTTTCCGTCGTTCCCGTCCGCATGCCCGCGTAGGTGATCCGCGGGTAGGTCGAAGCAGCGACGACGCCGGACCGGAATTTTCTCCACCGGGAACGGACGAAAAACGCGCCGAGCCCGGGTATCAGGAGATAAAAAACGCCGGACAGAAAGATCTGCAGGATGATCAGGGCCCTGATCACGGAACCTCCCTAAAAAAACTTGCCCCGGGGGGAAAAATACCGTACTCTAATAGTACCATGGTCGAAAGAATCGTTGTAGGCTCGCTGCACACGAACTGTTATATCTATTTCAGCGGAAAAAAAGAATGCTACATCATCGATCCGGGCGGTGATGCGGAGATCATCATCAAGCGCCTTCTTGCCCTGAATCTGGCCCCCCAGATCATGCTTTTCACCCACGGTCACCTGGACCATACGGCGGGGGCCCAGGACCTCCGGGTCCACTACGAAACCCAGGGGTTTTTCGTAAAAACCGCGGTTCACGAGGCCGACGCGGTCTACTTCGGCGCGAAAGCGGACAAGGTGCACAAAAAGAGCTTCAAGGCCTTCGGCGGCGAGGGGGAATCCCTCTTTCTGGACATTTACCGGGGAATCCCCGACGCGGACATCCTGTTCGCCGAAGGTGACAGGATCCTGGATTCGGACCTGCGGGTCATCCATACCCCCGGCCACACAAAGGGCAGCGTCTGCCTGTACAGCGAAAACCACGGCATTCTTTTCACCGGGGATACCCTCTTCTGCGAGGGCGTCGGCAGGAGCGATCTCGCGGGCGGGGACCCCCGGGACCTGGAAAACAGCATCCGCGCCAAACTCTACACCCTTCCTCCGGCGACCCGGATATTCCCGGGCCACGGACCCCAGTCGTCGCTGGAAAGGGAAATGCATTATAATCCTTACATCAGAATAAGTTAGACGAGAATATCGAGGATTCGGCCGTTTTCCCCGGCCCCGGCGCCCATGGCGCCGCCGAAAGGAGTCGCAGAGGCCTTGGCCAGACGGTCGTGCAGCTGCTTTTCCAGGTCGGCGATCCTGGCGTCCAGGGCTCCTCCGGACGGGCCGGGGCTGGCATCCCCTTCGAGAGCCTTTCCCTGCAGGGTCGTGAGCCGGTCGATAAGCGTGTCGAGAATGCGCAGCTTGAAAACGCTGTAGCCCCCGCCGTCCGCCGCTCCGGGAACGCCGGAAACGTGCTCGAACCGGACGAAATAGGGCTGGCTCAAGGGGAGCGTGAGCCTTCCCGAGGCGTACCTGACCTTCAGCAGATCGGAAATGGGGACGGGACTCGGAATTCTTACCGGCTCGATCACGGCTTGACGGCCTCCTTCCTAGAGTATCGGAAGTCGGCCGTCCCTGAATAAGAGGATTTTAGCGGTTGCGGCGCTCGTCGGACGTCTTACAGTCTATGCACATCAGGGCGTAGGGAATGGCCTCCAGCCTTTCGGAGGGGATTT
>CAZGUL010000309.1:733-4141 GCA_964529055.1 uncultured Spirochaetaceae bacterium | reverse complement strand
CGCCGCCGCGGCCTTGTCCATCGCCGGCGTGCCTCCGTGGAACGGTTTCGTCAGCAAAAGCCTGATTTCCCAAGCCCTGAAGGGGCACTGGACGTATCCCCTGATTTATCTCACCGGGATCGGGACGGTGGCTTCCTTCATCAAGCTTTCCGCGGTGTTCCGCGGCGGCCCGGCGGACCGGCCGGCTCCTGTCGCGCCCGGGTACGCTCCCTCCCGCGGGATTTACCCGTCCCTGTGGTTCCTGGCATCCGCCTGCCTCCTCCTGGGGGCGGCCCCCGGCGCGCTCCTTCCGTTTTTCGCCGGCATCCTGGGCGCCGACGCCGCGGCTGCCGGCTTCCCGGACGTGTACGCGGCGTCCTCCCTCCTGGCCTCCGTCCCCGTGATCGCGGCGGGTATCCTGCTTTACGTCTTCGTCGTGTCGAAAAGGGGGGAAAGGGCGGCGGCCGGATTGCGGTCCCTCGCCCCGGGCATGGAGGGAGAACTCGCCATGGTTCCCGCGGGATTCGTGCTGTTCTTCGTCGTTACCGCCGCGGGCCTTCTCTGACTCACGGAGCCGGCCGATCCCCGCCCCGGTACGTTTCCACCCGGTTGACGGGACTCACCTCGATGATCGCGTCGCTCCACGATATTTCCCCGAGAATTTTCTCCCGCACGTCCCCGTCGACGATGAGGTCGTTCATCTCGTATTCCCGCGGCAGGGTCCTGTCCGCGTCGTCCCGGGGATTTAATATCCGCGCGCGGCTCCGGGTGGCGCCGCCCGCCCCCGCGTCCAGCGTGGCGCGAATCCTGTCGTTTCCCTCGCCCGCCGGGCAGAATATCCGCAGGGCTTCCCGGGCCGATTTCCCCGCGGTCCCCCGGCCGGCGGGTTTCCGGTTCGCCGCCGCGGTCCCCCTGCGCCAGTCGGCGTGGCCCTGCATAGCGTCGATGGCGCCGACTATCTGCTCCATGCTCGCGATGTAGGAGGACCGGCCGCGGATCATCCGTGTGTCGATGACGCCTTCCGCGATGGAATAGGAATAGAGAAACCCCTTTCCGGGATGATCCAGCCGGGCGGTCCGGGCGATATAGTAGAAGATTTCGTCCCCGTCGTGACGGGGAACGACGGCGTGAACGATTTCCTTTTCCGCCGGCACGGTGACGCGCAGCAGACCCAGCTTGTCCCGCAGGCCCACGCCCTCTCCGAAGGTCACCACCGGCAGGGCCCTTCCCGAGTCGAGCAGGGCCTTCGCGATCTCGTTGCCCCTGCCCCTGCGGACGATGGCCACCAGGCCTTCCAGGTCCTTCAGCGGAACGAAGGACGGCTCCGGCAGCGCCGCCAGGGTCGAGTAATCGTGGGACGGCATGTCCCCGCGGCAGACGGCGGCGTCGGTGCGGTACACGCTGCCGCGTCCGGGGAACGTGAGATCCGCCTTCGCCGCGATGAAAGCCAGGACCCGCGTGGCGTATTTCGTCGGAACGGAGCAGGAAAAATATTCGACCGGGTCCTCCTCGATCCTGTAGTCCCCCCGCCCTCCGAACTTCAGGGTCCTCTCCCGCAGAACGACCGACCGCGCGGATGCGGCAAACACGCCGGGAAGGGCCAGCCCGGCGAGCGCTTCCGCGGCAAGATGCGAAATTTCCCCGGGGACCCAGCATTCGATTCGTGAAAATTTCCGTTCTTCCATACTCACTCTTTCAGCGCCGCGCGGCGGCGGCCGGTGACGACGAGTCCGGTCCCCATCACGAAGAGGACGGCGAACAGAGATGAAATGGCGCAGACGCCGAAACCTTCGACGCCGCCGACCTCCCCTCCGATTCCCAGACCCATCGAAATGACCAGCGGCACGGTGATGGGCCCCGTGGTGACTCCCGAACTGTCCCAGGCGATGTCGGTGAAGTCCTCCGCGGAGAAGGCCGTGATGACCAGCAGCAGAAGGTAGCAGGGGACGAGCAGGTAGATGATGGGAATGTCGTGGAGGATTTTCAGGAATCCGGCGATCATGCCGAGGCCGACCCCGACGGCGACGGAGAAGACGAGGGTCTTCCGCTTGAAGGCTCCCACGGAGATTTCCTCCACCGTCATGCCCAGGGTTTTCAGGCCCGGTTCCGCGATGGTCGCCCCGTACCCCATGAAAAAGGCGAAGGCCAGAATGACGGCGATTCCGCCGATCCTGCCGCCGAAGATCGGACCCCGCGACGGGGTGTGGACGTAGACCTCCGCTTTCCCGTCGAAGAACTTTTCGTCGTAGGGAACGAAGCGGGGTCCGTCCACTCCGTCGAGAATGAAATATTTTTCCCGGCCGCCGTCCCCGCGGACCGCGGAATAAACGAGGCTTTCGTCAAAGCCGGGAATGACGATCCTCTCCTCCGGCGCCGGAACCGCCGCGTACGCCACGGGAAGGTTCCGCCCCGTGCCGTCGCCGAGCTTCGCGAGGCCCGCGTCTATCCCGTAGCCGAAGGCCGCCATGCCGACGACGCTGAACACTATGCCCAGCAGGATCTGGTCCTTGTTCCTGACCTTCCCCTTGTTGAGTGCGAACAGGACGAGAAACAGAAACAGTGAGAGGGGGAGTATGGACTGCGCCGCCTCCCCCAGTTTCGCGGCGGCGGCCCGGGCGGCGCTTTTCGGAGCCGGATGCCCGGCGGCGGAGGCGGCATCCCCGGACACCGGAGTCTGAGCGGTTTCCCCTTCGGGGGCGGACGTTCCCAGAAACAGGTCCGCCGCTTCCTTCGTCAGTCGGCTTCGCGCGTAGTTCTCCATCGCGGCGTCGCTGGAGAACAGCGCCCGCACCGCCGCCTTCTCCGCGGGGGCGAAAAATTCGGCCTTGTGTGCCGGGGACGGAGAGTCCGGCGCCGCGAAGAACCCGTACGCGAAGACCGTCAGAATCGGGAAGGCCGAGGCCAGGGTGATCATCCCGAAACCCGCCATTCCCCTGTCCTCGCCGCCGATGGACCGGGATATGCCGATGCCGATGGCCATGATGAGCGGCACCGTCACCGGACCCGTGGTGACGCCCCCCGTGTCCCAGGCAAGAGCGATGATGTGGCGGGTCTTCTCGCTCATGTGGGCGGCCGCGGAAACGATGAGGAGCAGCGGGATGACGATGTACAGGAAGGGCTTGAGGGAAAGGCGGAGGTAGTAGCGCAGAACGCCGAAAAAAAGCGCGATTCCGACGCCGACGGCTATGGCCGTGACGAGCTGGTCCGAACGGCTGTTCAGCAGCATGAAAAGCAGGGGCGCTTCCCATGCCTCGACGCTGGATCCGAGAATTTTCAGGATACCCACCGCGGGTTCCGCCACCGTCGCGGCTGCCCCGATGATGAAGGCGAAAACCAGCAGAACGGGCAGGGGCACCGCCCGCGGCAGGCGCAGCCCGCACTCTTCCCCGATGGGCATGACGCCGAGCAAAAGGCCCTCGATGAAAAACG
>CAZGUL010000309.1:0-723 GCA_964529055.1 uncultured Spirochaetaceae bacterium | reverse complement strand
GAGACCGAGAACGACGAGAAAAATGCCCGCGCCGATGCCCGCCGCGCCGGCGACCGGAACGCCGAGAACGAAGCGCTGGAAGAGCGCCATGTACAGGGAAATGAAGGCGACGGAGCCCGCCTGCTCGAGAATTTTTTCCGAGGCGTAGCCCCGTATCATTTTGATGGCCTGCGGGAAACCGATTTTTATGCTGTTTTGAGTCATGCCGCGGACGTCCTGAATCGTGTGATCCCCCGCAGTATAACCCGGAAGCGGCCCGGGGTCTACCTTATTTCAGCGGCACGACGTACAGGAAAATGGCGAAAAAGTGAAAAAGGCTCCCCGCGAGGACGAAAACGTGCCAGATCGCGTGGCTGTAGGGCAGGCGTCTCCACAGGTAGAAGCCGATGCCCGCGGTGTAGGAAATCCCTCCCGCGAGGAGGAGCAGGATTCCCGGGGCCGGGACCGCGGCCAGGAGCGGCCTGAACGCGGCGACCACGGCCCATCCCATGCCGACGTACAGCACGAGGGACAGGACCTTGAACCTCCGCAGGGGGGTGAACTGCATGACGAAGCCGAAAATCGCCGCGGCCCAGATCACCCCGAACAGGGTCCAGCCCCAGGGCCCGCGGAGGGACACCAGCGTGAAGGGCGTGTAGGTCCCCGCGATGAGCAGGAAGATGGCCGAATGGTCCAGGGTCTGCAGGACGCTTTTCGCGTGGAACGAGGGGACCGCGTGGTACA
>CAZGUL010000308.1:0-4169 GCA_964529055.1 uncultured Spirochaetaceae bacterium | reverse complement strand
AACTGACCCCGGTTTTCATGGGTTCGGCGTACAAAAACAAGGGCATCCAGACCCTTCTGGACGGCGTGGTTTTCTATCTTCCGGACCCGACGGAAGTCAAGAATTTTGCTCTGGACCTGGACGACGGCGAAAAGCAGATCGAGCTGAAAGCCGAACCGAAACTTCCCTTCGTCGGACTGGCCTTCAAGCTCGAGGACGGGCAGTACGGGCAGCTCACCTACATCCGGATCTATCAGGGCTCCCTGAAAAAGGGTGACGAGCTGTACAACAGCAGGCTCCGGAGACGGTTCAAGGTCGGGCGTCTCATCCGCATGCACGCCAACAACATGGAGGACATCTCCGAGGCCCCCTGCGGTGACATCGTCGCCCTGTTCGGCATCGAATGCGCCTCGGGAGACACATTCTGCAAACACGGCATCAACTATTCGATGACGTCGATGTACGTTCCCGCTCCGGTAATTTCCCTGGCGATCTTCCCGAAGGACAAGGGAGCGGCGGACAACATGGCCAAGGCCCTCGGCCGGTTCACGAAGGAGGACCCGACTTTCCGCACCTTCGTTGACCCCGAATCGAATCAGACTATAATTCAGGGTATGGGGGAACTTCACCTGGACGTGTACATCGAAAGGATGAAACGGGAATACAGGGCCGAGGTCGACACGGGAATGCCCCAGGTCGCGTACCGGGAAGCGATCACCCAGAGGGCGGACTTCGATTACACCCACAAGAAGCAGACCGGCGGTTCCGGCCAGTACGGCCGCGTCGCGGGTTACATGGAGCCCGTCGCGGACAAGGACTACGAGTTCGTCGACCAGATAAGGGGCGGGGTCATCCCCAACGAGTTCATCCCGTCCTGCGACAAGGGTTTCCAGGCGGCGAAGACGAAGGGAACGCTGATCGGCTTCCCGATCGTCAACATCCGGCTGGCCATCAACGACGGAAGCACCCACCCGGTGGACTCCTCCGACATGGCTTTCCAGCAGGCGGCCATCGGGGCCTTCCGGCAGGCGTACGAGAAGGCGAAGCCCGTCATCCTCGAGCCGATCATGAAGGTGGTCGTGGAAGGTCCGACGGAATTCCAGGGAAACGTGTTCGGAAGCATCAACCAGCGCCGGGGCGTCATCGTCAGTTCCACGGAAGACGGCAATTTCTGCCAGATCGAGGCCGAGGTGCCTCTCAGCGAAATGTTCGGTTATTCCACGGTGCTCCGGTCGTTGACCCAGGGGAAGGCGGAATTCTCGATGGAATTTCTCAAATACGGGCGGGTTCCGACCAACATCGCCGAGGAGCTGAAAAAGCAGTATCAGGAAAAACGTCGTAAGGAACAAAAATAACTCTGGAGGGATGGGTAATGGTTAGGAAGGAATTAATACGAAGAAGCCCCTTGCGGATTCTGGAAAAGTCCATTCGCGGCGGGCTGGGAAAGGGAAATCTCGCCATCATAGCCTCCCCGAAGGGGATAGGCAAAACGGCGTGCCTGGTGCATATAGCGACCGACGGCCTCATTCAGGGCAAGCATATCATTCACGTTTCTTTTTCCGCCCGCACGGACCACATCATCAGCTGGTACGAGGACATTTTCCGGGAGATCGCACGCAAGAGGAATCTGGAATCGGCCATGGACGTGCACGATGAAATCATCCGCAACAGGGTCATCATGAATTTCAACCAGGAAGGCATGGACGCGGAACGTCTTGTCAAAAGCCTCCGGGCGATCATTCAGGGAGGCAACTTCGCCGCGGAGCAGATCGTCGTGGACGGTTACGATTTCAGGAAAAGCTCCCCCGAAGATTTCGGGAAACTGAAGGAGTTCGCGACCGAAACGGGAACGTCCATGTGGTTCAGCGCCACAACCCAGGCGGAGGAAACGAAATCCCGGGTGCCGGGAGTCCCGGAAACGCTCGCCCCGTTCATGGATCACGTCAGCGTGCTTATAACCCTATCCGATAAAAAGGAATACATCAATCTGCAGCTCGTGAAGGACCACGAAAGCTATCCGAAAGAGGACCTTCACGTCCGCCTCGATCCGAGGACCCTGCTGATCGCTGAAAATATCTAATCGCGGCTGCGGCCGACTCCCCGTCTTTCGCACCGGGATGAAAAAAGCGGGCATGAACCGCACCGGGGCGAAAGCGGGGTGCACACGGCCTTTCCGTAAGAGACGAGAAGTCCGTTTACGGCTATCCAGTAGCGTTTCGGAAGTATTTCTTCCAGCGCGGTCTCCGTTTTCTCCGGCGTTTTCGTCCGCACCCAGCCTGTCCTGTTCGCGATCCTGTGAACGTGGGTGTCGACGCAGACGGCGTCGATGCCGAAACCCAGATTCAGCACCAGATTCGCGGTTTTTCTGCCCACTCCGGGAAGGGTCATCAGAAGGTCCCTGTCCGGCGGGATCCGGTCCTTCCACGTTTCGTGGATGACGCGGGCGGCTTCCCGTATGTGGACCGCCTTCGTCCTGTAGAAACCGGCGGGAAAAATGAGCGCGGCGATTTCCTCTTCGGAAAGGGCCGCCATTTCCCGGGGAGCGCCCGCGCGCCGGAAAAGACGGCCCGATGCCGCAAAGGTGACATCGTCCCTGGTTCTGAGGGATATCATCGTGGAAATCAGGACCCGGAACGGGTCGCGGGGATTGTCGGCGGCAACCTGCGAGACCGACGGCAGCCCTTCGCCGGCGATGCGCAGTCTGAGGTCATCAAAAATGGAGTCCCACTCCTGATCCGGGGGAATCATGCGAGAAGAACGGAGGCATAGGCTTCCACCGCCCGGCCTTCGCCCACGGCATCGACTCTTTCCTTCGTTTTTCCTTTCACCGAGATCGCGCCGGGCGAAGTTTCCAGATCCTCCGCCAGTGCCGCGATGATCGCCTCCCTCCAGGGGAGGATTTTCGGCCGTTCCAGCACGACGGTGCAATCCAGATTGCCCACGGAAAACCCCGCGTCCCTGACGAGCTCCGCCGTTTTTCTCAGCAGGACCCGGCTGGAAATGTCCTTGTACTTCGGATCCGAAGGCGGAAAATGAAGGCCGATATCACCGAGCCGGGCGGCACCCAGCAGGGCGTCGATGACGGCGTGAATCAGGACGTCTCCGTCGGAGTGGCCGTCCTCGCCGAAGGGGGCGGGGATGTGAACGCCCCCGAGAAGCAGCTTTCTGCCTTCCACGAGACGGTGCAGGTCGTATCCGAAACCGATGCGGGGCGTCCTCGCGGCGGCGCCGGCCGCAGGAGCCGCCAGGTCCTCCGGGTACGTTATTTTCTTGTTGGTTCCGCTGCCCGGCACGGAATGGACCCTCCCCGCGTAGGCGTCGTAAATCTCCGTATCGTCAACGTATTCCCGGCCGTCGCCGAGGGCCTTTCTGTGGGCGGAAAGGATGTCCCGGTACCGGAAACCCTGGGGGGTCTGCGCGCCGCTTGTGGAGCTGCGCTCCGGATGGCCCGTGATAAGGCCGTTTTCGTCGGTCGTTTTCAGGGCGTCAACCGACGGCACCAGGGGGAGGCACGCTCCGTGGGCTGCGGCCGCACGGTGCACGGCTTCGATGAGCCCGGGACTCACCCAGGGGCGGGCGCCGTCGTGGATCAGAACAATGTCGGGGGAATCCGCCTCGAGGACGGCGAGGCCGTTGTACACGGACTTCTGGCGCGAATCGCCGCCGGCGACGATCCGCGTCGCGGCCGCCCGTGCGGGATCCCGGAGCCACGGAGCGAGGATATGCCGGGCCTCCTCCTCGCCGCCCGCGGGGACCGTCACGGCGTAGAGGGAAAAGAGACCCGTCTTCTCGAAAGCCTCCAGGGAATGCAGCAGGACCGGTTTGCCGTCAAGGGGCAAATACTCTTTTTTGCGGCGGCCGCCCATCCGGCTGCTCGAGCCGGCGGCGGTTATCAGTGCGGCGCTGGATGCCATGGCTCAATAGTCGTAATTGTCTTCGTCTTCTTCGACCTCTTCGGCTTCCTCTTCGAATTCCTCGTATTCTTCCTCTTCCTCGCGCGGGACCGCCACGGGAGTCTTGAGTTTTTCCGGCAGGTCAAGCTCGAGTTTGCCGAAAACCATCTGTTCGACTTCTTCCTTTTTCAGGTTCATCGCGAAGGAAATCTCGTCCACCAGCAGCTTGAGGGCGCTGTCGAAGAGTTTTCTCTCCAGGATCGGAAGCTCCTTGATTTTCGACCGGTGATACAGGGT
>CAZGUL010000307.1:0-4209 GCA_964529055.1 uncultured Spirochaetaceae bacterium | reverse complement strand
CGGCGGCCGCGTTCGCGAGCCGCGCCACATCCCCCGCATCCAGATCCTCGCCCCGGGCGCCGGGGTCGATTCCCGCCGCGTCGAGGACGGAGGCCGCCCACTCCGGGTCCCGGCCAGTCCCGGCGGCAAAGCGGAGCATGTTGTTTTTTATCGTTTTGCGGCGGGACGCGAAAAGCGCCCTCAGCAGATCCAGGTACAGCCGCCGGTCGGCAATCGCGGGACACGGGATTTTCGGCCGCAGCTCCACGACGGTCGAAACCACCTCCGGGGGCGGGTAGAACGAGCCCGGCGCGGCGTCGAAATGCGTTTTCACCTCGGCGAAGGTCCGGCACAGCAGGGAAAACGAGGAATAATCCTTCGACCCGGGACGGGCCGCCATGCGCCGGGCGACCTCCCGCTGGACCATGAAAACGCATCTCCCCGGCGCGAACCCTTCCTCGAGAAAGTCCCCGATGATGGCCGCCGCGGAGGCGTAGGGCAGGTTCCCGAAGACCTTGTCCGGCTTTTCGTCCCGGTGGACGCGCCAGGTCCTCACCGCGTCCCCCCCGGTCAGCAGAAAATTCTCCCGGCCGCCGAATTCGTCCTTCAGAATTTCGATGAAACCCCGGTCGATCTCGAAAACCCGCAGGCGGGCCCCCGACTCCAGGATGGGAAGGGTCATGCAGCCCAGACCGGGGCCGATTTCCCACACCGAGTCCGCCGGTCCCGGATCGAGGACCCGCAGGATGCGGTCCCGGACTCCCGGGCTGACGAGAAAATTCTGGCCGAACCGTTTTTTAAGGGAGAGTCCCCGTTCCGCGAGAAAGGCGGCAAGCCCCTTCGGGGAATCGTAGGGTATCATCCGCCGCCCCAGGCGGGAAAACGCGCGAAGAATTCTGCCGTCGCCACGATCGCAGTATAAAGGTATTTCATCGGGAAAAGAAACCCCTGCGCAGCGGTTTCGGCGGAGGGGGGGATTCCGGCGAGAACGCAGCCGGGGACGCCGACCCACAGAAAGGCGGCCGTCAGGGGTCCCAGCAGCACGGAAGCCGGCACCGCCGCGGGGTGCACCGTCCCGAACACTGCAAGGAGGTATGGAGCGGCGGCAAGCTGGGCGGCCACGGACACCGCCGCGGCGGAAGCCAGCGGCTCGGGGATCACGGGAAGCATGAAGCGCCTTATCCGCCGGGAGAAGAACAGGATTCCCCCCATGGCCAGGTGGGAAAGGACGAAGGAAGCGGAATACAGGTCCCCCGGCGTCAGGAAGCAGGAGCCGAGAAAGCTGAATGCCAGAAGGGACGCGGTTTCCGGCCGCCTTCCCGCCCGGGTCAGGGCCTCGTGAAGGAGAAACATCGACGCCGCCCGGAGAAGCGACGGCCGGGGGCCCGCCAGGAAGGTGTAGCACCCGACGGCGGCAGCGCAGAGAAGGCCCGCCGTTCCCCCGCCGAAGAAGGGGCGCATCAGGAGACGAAGGAGAACGGCGAGGATACCCAGATGCATGCCCGACAGGGCCAGGATGTGGACGACCCCCGCCCGGCGGAAAGCGTCGGCCACCGCGGGGTCCAGGTCGTCCTGCACGCCGAGGAACAAGGCCGCGAAAAGGCCCGTCCACCGCTCCCGGAAGCTTCCGATGCGATCCAGCGCCCGGAGGAGGACCTCCGCCCGGACCGCGAAAAGCGGGCTTCCCCGCCGCGCGCCGGAGGATTTTCCGCCGAGTACGAAGAAAAACCGGCTTCCGTCGCCGGCCGCGGCGACGCGGCCGTCCAGCGTCACCGCGTCCCCCCAGAAGAAGCGGCTTTCCTCCGGAAACACGGCGACCATATCCGCCGACGCGGACGCGCTGTTTCCCCTCCGATCCCCGCAGCGGACGACCCGGACCGCCAGCAGGGATCCTCCGCCGCGCCGGGGCCGCGAATCAAGAAGCGCGCGGCCCTCGATCCGGACGACGTCTTCCTGCGGCAGACCGAAGAATTCCGCGGCCCGCCGGGAATCCAGACCCCGCCCGACAGCGGCGCCGGCAAAAAGTCCCGCCGCGGCGAGGACAACCCATGCAGCCCCGGCCCGCCGGAAGCGTCCTCCCCCGGAGGGTGGTTCCCGGACGGGAAAAAAGGGAAATTCCCCGGCCGCGATGCCCGCGGCGGCGAGGAGAAAAGCGAAACACGGCGCGATCGCCGCGGCGCAGGTCCAGGCGGAAAGAATCCGCGGAAGGTACAGGCCCGCGGCCGCGCCGAGGAAAACCGCTGCAAGAGGATTCGCGAGCGACGACACGGCAGCCCTCCGCATCTATTACGGAGGAAAAGGGTCCCTCGCTTCGTTTTCCGGGAATTTCAGTCGTCCAGCGAATACGTTTCGGCCGCGGGGGCTTTCGCGTCCGGGGCCGGCCGCGGGGCTGCCGGGACGGGCCTCAATCCCGGAGAGGGTTTCCCCTTCCCGTCGTCCTCCCGGAAAATGCCGTATACGTACGTGAGGATGTTGATTTTCATCGCGTGGCTGGGCTTCACGGCCTGGACGTGAAGAATGGACTGGTTGTTTTTCTGGTTGTAGTTGACGCCCTTGACGATCCCGCACATCACCACCGGCGCGTCGTTCAGCGTGAACTGGATCTTGACCGGGAGCCCCGCCTTCGCCCTTCCTCCCACGATGACGGCGAAACCGTCCTCCGAAAGGTCAAGCATCTTTCCCCTGTACCCCGACGAGGATTCGATGACTTCGTTCGCCTGGTCGATCTTCTTCAGCGGATACAGATTGGCCGTGTTGGCGATCGCCGCCCTGATGGACCCCCGCTTCTGGTTCCGGATCAGGTTGTCCGAGTGGGTTATGTGGAGAATCGGGTACTGCTTGTCGAGGTAATCCCCGATGACCTTGCTTTCGAAGTAGTAGCCCGCGTCTTCCTGGCGCCAGAAGTGGACGTTGATCTTCTGTCCTTCCCAGGAAAAGCCGGGAGGCAGCGGTTTGGATCCCGTGGGGTGGGCGACGGCCATGTATTTTCGCATGTTCTCGACGACCTGGGAATCGTACACGCCGACGCCCTCGAGGGGGATCCTGATCCTCTGGCCCGGGACGATGTTCCGGGACGATCGCAGACCGATCCGGTACTTCGGCAGGCTGAATTCCACCTGCTTGCGGAAATCGAAAAGTTTGCTGAGGAATTCAACCGATTTCGGATCGTGCACGGTGCCTTTCGCCCGCATCCGGATGATGGTCCCCCGGATGGATCGATCCAACTGCTTTTCGGACCAATAGAGGGACGCCGGGTTTTTGAGGCGGTTTTCCACGGCGACTTTGCGGAGAAGGTTGATTTCGCTGACCTTGAAGCCCGATTCCTTGCCCCTGACGTAGAATTCGATCCACGGGAAGCCGATACCTCCGCCGCGCTGAATCATGAAAGCCAGGAAATGGAAGAAAACCGCCGCGACAAGGAGAAAGACCAGCATGGTCGTTCCGACCTCCTGGAACCGCTCCGCGCCCCTTGTTCCCCCTGCGGATACCCCATATAATCCGGTTTCATGGGGCGCGCTTCGACCGATCCTTCAATCAATATAAACGATAGTTTAAACAGATGTAAAGAGATATTGATTACCTTCGGGATTTTTTTTCTCCCCGGCATGCTTTATTCCCCGCGGGTCACGGGCAGGGAGTTCAACAACCCGGCCTTTCTGCTGGCGACGACGGTTTCCGGACTGGCGCAGATCGCCCTGATCCTGTACCTCCTCGCATCGGCGGGGAAGCGCGACCCCGCCGACTACGGCGTGCGGAGGTTCACGCCCCGGGCGGCCGCAGGCGGATTCCTCGCCTTTCTGCTGATGGTTCCCCTGTTTTTCCTTCTCATCCTTGTCGCGGGGCTCCTCCCCCGGGATGTCCTGGTCTCCGCCCTGCCGTCTTTTCGCTGGTCCTACACGAATTACGCCCTGCTGCCCCTCGTCGCGGCGGCGTGTTTCGTCACGGGTTACCGGGAGGAGCTTTACTTCCGCGGCTACCTTCCCACCGAATTCCGCGCCTGCGGCGTCCCCGCTCCCGCCGCCGCGGCGGCGGCCAACCTGCTTTTCGCCCTCGGCCACCTGTACCAGGGCCCGACGGGTTTCGCCGTGGCGCTTCTCCTGGGGGCGTTCATGACGGCGGCATTCCGGAAAACCGGGAACCTGCACGTCCCGGCCATCGCCCACGGCCTGTACAACCTGACCGTTCTCCTGGTCAGCGGTTTTCTGTGAACCGCGGCCGCCGCCGCATTTT
>CAZGUL010000306.1:0-4255 GCA_964529055.1 uncultured Spirochaetaceae bacterium | reverse complement strand
CGATCATGTACGCGAAGGCGTTGGCCGCGGCGATTATGATCATGATTTCGACGGTGGCCCTGAAGGTGATTTTTATCAGGCCCCAGAACTGCCGCACCGTCACCTCGCGGTAAATGCCCATGGACAGGACCATCGCGTAGAGCAGCGCGATGACGGCAGCCTCCGTGGGGGTGAACACTCCCGTCAGTATTCCGCCGAGGAGAATGAACGGCGTCAATATGGGAAAGAACCCCTGTTTGAAACTGTTCCACAGATGCGCGAAACCCCGGAATTTGATTTTCGCGTATCCGCCCCGTCTGCCCTGCATCGCGATCAGTATCATCAGCACCGCGCCGAGAATGACACCGGGAACGACTCCCGCGAAAAGGAGCCGGCCGATGGACACTTCGGCGACCACCCCGTAGACGACGAGCGGAACGCTCGGGGGAATGATGGGGCCCACCGTTGCGGACGCGGCCGTTACCGCGGCCGAATAATCCCGATCGTAGCCCTCGTCGAGCATGGCCTTCATTTCGATCTGGCCCAGGGCCGCCGCGTCGACGGTGGCGGACCCGGACATGCCCGCGAAGATCATGCTCGTCACCACATTGACCTGGGCGAGGCCCAGGCGGAAATGCCCGACGATGGCGGAAGCGAATTTGAAGATCCTTTCGGTTATTCCCCCGGTGTTCATCAGATTCCCCGTCAGCATGAAGATGGGAATCGCCAGGAGGGGGAAACTGTTGAGGCCGTCGAACATGCGCTGGAGCAGGATCGCGGAATCGCCGGAACCTCCCGAGTACATGAAATAAAGGATGGTTACGGTGAAGATTATCGCGTACCCCACCGGAACGCCGATGACGAAAGTGGCGACCAGCAGTCCGCCGAACAGGAGCGTCGTTTCAATCATTTTTTCCGCCCTTCCTCATGTCGAGGAGCGTTTCGAGAATCAGAAACGCGGAAAACGCCGTCGAGAACAGAAAGCCGACCGAGATCAGGATGTAAAGGTACCGGGTTTTGAGCCAGATCATCGAAGCGGCCATTTCCGTCCCGGCGATGACGGCCATCCGGATGCTGTTGCGGAAATACAGGATGTTGACGGACAGTATGATGCCGTTGGTCAGGAGTTTCCCGATGTTCACCGTCCGTTCCGACCGGCCGGAAAAAATGTCCAGGGCTATGAGGTGGGATTTTTCCTTCAGGGAAACGGAGGCGCCCATAAAGACGAGGATGACCAGGAGAAAGCGCGCGAGTTCTTCCGACCAGGGTGTGGAGACCTTGAGAATGAAACGCGCCACGACCTGAAGCAGGACGATGAAGCACACCAGAAAGAAAAGCGTGCTGCAGAGCGTCTCCAGAACGACGACCGTTTTTTTAATTGACGACTCCAGTCTTGGTATCATCGCTGTCTCTCCTGAAGGAAGGCCCCGCGATTCCCGCGGGGCCCTGCGTCGGTCGGCGGATCACTTCATGTAGGACAGGATTTCGTCGATGTTCGTGATTTTCCACTGGGTCCGGAAGAGATCCTCCACCGCGGGACGGGCCTTCCGCATGAACGCGTCCTTGTCCACCTCGACGATCGTCATGCCGCCCTGGACGAGCTTGTCGAGCTTCTCCTTGTCGGCCTTCAGAGCATAGGCGCCGCCGGCCTCGACAGCTTCCTTCGCCGCCTTTTCCACGAGGGCCCTCTGCTCCGGCTTCAGGCCGTTCAGGAACCGCTCGCTGAGCAGGAACATCGCCACGGAGACGTTGTGTCCCGTCAGCATGAGATATTTCTGGACTTCCTGGTACTTGTAGGAAAGCATCTGGGAGGGGGGGCCTTCGGCGCAGTCCACGACACCGGTCTGCAGGGCGGTGAAAAGCTCCGGCAGAGCTATGGGCGTGGGAAGAAGCCCGATGGCCTGCCACGTGTTCACCATGGAGGGCAGCTGGGGCGTCCTGATTTTGAGGCCCTTGCCGTCTTCCGGCGTCCTGATCGGCTTATTCGCTGCCAGATGCCGCATGCCGCGCAGATAAACCCCCATCGACCTCAGGTTGTTGTCCGAAAGGATTTTCTGTATTCCCTGTCCCAGCTTGCCGTCCCAGACCCGTTTGAAGTGCGCGAAGTCCCTGAAAACGTAGATGCCGTCGAAAAACGCGTAATCCTGGGTGAACATCGTGACGGGCAGCAGCCCGCTGGTGACGCCCTGGGCGTCGCCGAGCTTGACCGCCTGTACAGTTTCCTTTTCTCCTCCCATGGCGCCCGAATGGAACACTTCCGCCGTTATCGCCGAATTGCTGTGTTTCGCAATCCTTTCGGCGAATTCCATGGCCGTGACATAGGATTCATCCCCCGGCGGATAGGCGGTGTAGATCTTCATCTGAATTTTTTCCGGCTCCTTCGAACCGCCGGCCCAGACCGGAAAGACGGCGGCGAGGACAAGAACGGAGACGACTGCGAGCGAAGCGATCTTTTTCATTTTTCTTCTCCTTTTTGTCATAGTCTTATTTAATTATTATATGCTCCGGGATTTCATTTTTCAAAAAGTATTTTTTCATGAGGTTCCAGCGCCTCCCGTCTGAAGGTCACTCCCGTCCCCGGCTCGTCCGGCGCCTCGGCGTTTCCGTGTTCATCCAGGACCAGCGGCCTGAGGGTGGAGCGGTCTATCGGGAAACTGTGGATTTCCAGGTACCCGCCGTTCACCGCGCCGGCCAGGAGGCTCACATGGAGTTCCTGCATGCCGTGGGAACACACCGGCAGATTGTACGCCGCCGCAAGTTCCGCGACTTTGAGCCACCCCGTGATGCCTCCCGTGTTGGACGCGTCCGGCTGCGGAAAGTCTATCCCTCCGACGGTGATGGCGTCCCGGAATTCGTAGATGCTGTGCAGGTTTTCCCCCATGGCGACGGGGATGCCTCCTTCGGACCGTATCCGCGCATACCCCCGGTAATCCTCGGGAATGGCAGGCTCCTCGAGCCAGTAAATAGCGAAACGGCCCAGGGCTCTGGCCGCCTTTACGGCCTTTTCCGCGCTCCACGTCATGTTTGCGTCGATCATGAAATCCATCCGGGGGCCCAGGACCTCCCGCACGGCGGCGGCCCGCTCCACGTCTTCCGCGAGGTCCTTCCTTCCCACCTTGATCTTCACTGCATGGAAACCCCGGGAGAGGTAGGCACGGGTGTTTTTTCGGAGCTCATCCGGTCCGCACTGCAGATCGATGCCTCCCGCGTAGGTCTTCGCGGTCCTGCCCCTTCCGCCGGCGAGCTTCCACAGCGGAAGCCCCGCCCTTTTCCCCCGCAGGTCCCAAAGCGCCATGTCCACCGCGGAGACCGCGAAACCGGCTATACCTCCCCGCCCCACATAGTGGATGCGCCAGTTCATTTTATGCCAGAGGTCCCCGATACAATCCGCATCAAGACCGACGAGGAGGGGTTTGAGATCGAATTCAAGGACGGAAAAGATCGCCCGCCCGCCGTACCCTCCGGTATAGGTGTATCCCGTTCCGACGGCCCCGTCCGCAGTTTCCACATCCACGAGGACGAGATCGAAGTGGGAATGCGTGCCGTGCGTGGAATCGACGAGGACTTCTTCGAGGGGCACGCGAAAATACCGGGCCCGGACGGCTTTTATGACGCTCATTTGCTCCTGCCTTTCCCTTAATTATGCGCCGCCGGTTTTCTTTGTCAAATCCCGGCTTCGGCCGGTTTTTTGTTGCGGGGCGCAGCGGGCCGTCCGGGCGGTTGACGGTCCGGGGGGTGGCCGGAAAAGTGATTTTCGGTTTATAGTCGCCGTAGAGAATGATTATCATCGAACTCATCTATAACCTTTCCGTTCTTGCGGCGCTCAGCGTCTTTTCGGCCTTTCTGGACGGCCGTTTCGACCGGGATAAAACCGCGGGAAAGATACTGCAGGGGGTCCTGTTCGGCGCCATAGCGGTGATCGGCATGCTATTTCCCGTGACGCTGGTCCGGGGAGTCATTTTCGACGGCAGAACGGTCGTCATAAGTCTGTGCAGCCTTTTCTATGGACCTTTTGCCGGAGGCATCGCATCCCTTGTTTCGGCGGCGTACCGGATGGGGGTGAGCGGGCCGGGGCTGCCGATGGGCCTTGTCACGATAACGACCGCCTGGGCCGTCGGCAGCCTTTATTCCCGCCGCGGCCGGCGCGACGGCAGGCGTTTCTTCTCCAGCGGGAAGCTGTACCGGATGGGGCTCCTGGTCCATGCAGGCATGCTGATGTCGATTCTGTTTCTGCCCGCGGACCTCAGGTGGGTCCCAATCCGCCGCGTCGGACTCA
>CAZGUL010000305.1:0-4270 GCA_964529055.1 uncultured Spirochaetaceae bacterium | reverse complement strand
GCACCTGCTTTTCCGTCTCCCGCCCCGGGGCGCGGCGGCTTATTTCGCTCCGCCGGGGAATCCCCCGGTGGATCCTGTACGGCTCCCGGGGGTTGCCGGTGTTTTCGACGGCGACCCAGTCTCCCACGGCGGGAAAATCCTCCGTCCCCGCCGCGAGGTGCCCGAAGGCGCCGGAAACGCGGCCGAAGCCTTCCCCGTCCTCCGCCGCCACGCGGTAAACGCCCTTGCCGCCGAAGACGACCCGTCCCGGCCGGAAACCGTCGGCCGCGGCGGGGCCGAATTTCTCCTCCCACCCCCGGGTCCAGCCGTAGTCGCTCAGCTTCGTTTTCATTTCTTTTTCAGGGCCGTGCAGCCGTGGGCCGGGACGGTCACCCGTACCGTCGTGCGGCCGTCTTCCACGGTCACCGGACATTCGAAGGAGCCTTCCCCGGGGACGGAGGAAAAAACGCAGCGGAAAACGTCTCCCTCCCCGTGGAGTTCCCCGTCGACCACGACGCGGGCGGTGCGGGCGTTCTCCAGATCGCAGTTGACGAGAAGCACCATCTCGTCGCGGCTGAAAATCCGGGACCACGCGACGAGCCCGGTGAATCGTCCCTTGCCGATCTTGCGCGGCAGCTCGAATCCGCCGCCTTCGTAGGCGACTTCCCGCTGGTACAGCCGGCCCTGGGTCAGCGTGGGGTGCTCTTTTCTGAGGGCGATCATTTTTTTGAGCCCCCGATAGACCGGGTGGCGGGTGTCGAAGAAGTGCCTGCCTTCCGTCCGGAACGCGCCGAAGCCGCCCTCGAACATCGTTTCCCGCACGAATTTGTCCGAACCCCCGCTGCCGTCGAAGGCCTGTTCGGTGCCGTAATATACGCAGGGGATGCCCGGGGACATCAGGTTCAGGAACAGCGCGTTGAGGAGCAGTTTTTCGACCGCCTTGTCGGCGCAGAACCGGCTTTTCGCGTCCCGCTGGACCACCATGTCGTGGTCGTCGAACATGGTGACCACGTTGTCCCTGTACCACTTGTATTCGTCTTCCCCCAGAAGCTCGGAGTTTTTGAAAAGGTTGAAGAAGACCGTCGGGTCCGCGTAGCCCTTCGCCGTGTTTTCCAGTATGTCCTGGACCGCATTGATACCCAGGGCTGCGTCGATTCCGGTTTTCCTCATGGTATCGATGGCGAAATTGAAGCCTCCGGTGATCTCGCCGATGACGTAGAAGTTGTTTTTTCCCAGGGTCTTCGCGTACTCGTGGATCTGGGTGACGAAGTATGTCGTCGCCCCCGGCTCCAGGTGCTTCACGGTGTCCAGCCGGAAACCGTCGATGTCCGCATATGCGATCCAGTACTGGTAGCAGGCCGTCAGAGCCTTCAGCGCGGGGGACGGCCGGAAGGCGGCGCCGTCGCCGGTATGGATGTTCTTCAGCGAGTAGAAGTCCCCCTGGATGTAGTCGGGATACGCTTCCCAGTTGGCGATGGACCCCTTGCGGGAAAAGGCCTCGGGATTCATCAGCTCCCGCGGAAGGACCCCGTCTTCGGGCCCCAGCGTTTCCGGATCGTACCCTTCCACGGGGATCACGGGCTCGCCCCTGCCGTTCCGGAACCCCCGGAGCGGGTGCTCCGCGCCGGTAAAGACGGGGGCCTCCTCCTGGTAGGCGAAAACGTCGCCTGTGTGGTTCAGGATGACGTCCAGGATGATGTGGATTCCGTTCCTGTGCGCTTCCGCCGCCAGGTCCTTCAGGTCCTTTTTCGTGCCGAAATGGGGATCGATTTCCAGAAAATTCTGGATCCCGTAGCCGTGGTAGGTGTCCTGCCACGCCGCCTGCTTGAAAACGGGGCTGATCCAGACCGCCGTGATGCCGAGCTCCTTCAGATAGCCGATTTTGCCGGCGATCCCCTTCAGCTTGCCCCCGTTCCACGCGTCACCCGCCCGGTGCCATCTTTTTTGGGATTCATCGTCCCTCAGCGCGTTCTCGTAATCCCTGCCGGGGTCGTAGAGGTTCTCCTTTTTTTCACGGCCGGTGGAAAAACGGTCCACCAGAAGAAAGTACAGGACCTGGTCCTCCCAGGACTGCGGGGAAGGGAAATATTTCCTGCCGGCGGATTTGCCGAGGCGCAGTTCGGCGACGCTTTTCATTTCGCTCTCCTATTCGATTTTCTCGAAAATCCGCGATTCCGGATTGTAATTGTAAACGAAACCGGCGGCGATGTCGTAATACCAGCCGTAGATCCGGATTTCCCCCCGGTCCCGCCGCTCCGCGACGAAGGGATACGTGAGGAGATTGTTCATCTGCTCCACGATGTTTTCCTGCTCCACCAGGAGTTCGAGTTCTTCCCGCGGCACCGGCCCCGGCAGGTTCGCCTCGGCGCGGAGTTTCGCGTTTTTGACCAGCTCGAGCCATTTCCGGGTGTGGGGGGTCCTGTCGAGCTCCTCGTCCCGGAGGAAGAGGGAACGGCAGCCGCCGCAGTTCGAGTGCCCGCAGACGACGATGTTCTCCACCCCCAGCACGAGGACGGCGTACTCCACCGCGGAGGTGGTGGCCAGGAACTCGGCGGAAGCCCGGTAGTACGGCACCACGTTGGCGATGTTCCGGATCACGAAAAGGTCGCCCGGGAGCGTCGTGGTGATGAGGTTCGGCACGATCCGGGAATCCGAGCAGCCTATGAACAGGGTGTGCGGCTTCTGCTCCCGGCCGAGGCGCTCGAAGAGCGACGCGTATTTGCCGAACTCCCTGCGGTTGAAGTGCCGGATTCCTTCGAAGCAGACGTGGGGTTCCATGCTCAGTCAACCCGGACAAGGCTCGCGAAATCGTTGTCTATCCGGAGTTCCTCGAGTATCTGGCTTACCATCGCCCTGTGGTGGGTCTGATGATTGAAAACGTGCAGCAGGGCTTTCCAGAGGATTCTTTCCTGTTTTTCCCCCCTCCAGCTGGTCCTTTTCACGAGGCCCGGGAGGTCCTCGTCCCGGAGTTCGGAAACGAAACGAATGAAGATTTCGTCCAGCCCGCGCCGGCCCTCCTTCAGGGCGCCGAGATCGCGGAAAACCCGGCTTCCGTAAAACGGGACGTTCGAAAAAAGCGGATCCTCATGGATGGCGAACCCGCGCACCGAACGGAAGGACGCGAGCCAGTTGACGTCGGCAATGTAGAGATGGTCCAGAATTTCCCCGGCGCTTTTGAAATACCCCTCCACCGGGTGATCGTACACGTTCACCGGGGCCGCTTCCATGACGCCCATCATGTCCCTGTTCACAGCCGCGTTGTACCGCGCCAGATACGCGAAAACTTCGAGCATGTACACTTCTCCTTCCGGCGTTTTCCGCCGGTCACCGCGCCGGATGCGCCTTGTGGAAATCCAGGGCGTTCAGCGCGTAACGGGCATACGCCGCGGCGGGCCCTCCGCCCATTTCCACGGCCACGTCGATCGCTTCGTAAATTTCCTCATCCGAGGCCCCCGCGGTCAAAGCCTGGCCGGTGTGCCACTCCATGCAGGGTTCGCATTTCGTCACGATGGAGATCGCCAGCGCCATGAGTTCCTTCTGTTTTTTCGACAGCGCGCCGTCGCTGAAGGCCTTTTCTTCCAGGCTCAGAAAGGGTTTGTAGGTTTTGCAGTTTTTCAGAAACCGCTGATGGAGCTTTTTTCTGTCCATCATTCCGGATTCCAGTTTTTTCGCGACGTAGTCGTCCATGGCAGAGCTCCTCCGCTCCGGGATTTCCGGTACATGATACTTGATTTTTCCGCGGTTTTCCATGTCCGCGCCGCCGTTTTGATTATAAAAAAACGGCCCCGCCGCATAGACAGGCGGGACCGCGGCGTCCGGAGACCTGAGTCAGGGACGCTTGCCCTGGTTCGCCTTGCCTCCGGCCCCCTTGACGGCTCCCTTGTCCTGCTGTGCCTTCGCCTTGAGTTTTTCCTGCCTTTTCTTCGCCTCTTCCTTCATGGCCTTGAATTCCGGCGAACCCGGTTTGATCCCCATTTCCTGAGCGATGAAACCCCAGCCCTTCGCCTTGTTTTTCTTGAATTCCTCCGCGACCGTGTCCACGGGTTTTTTCGATTTCCGGCTGGTTTCCAGCGTCATGAAGACGTCTCCGTCGCTCATGCCGTACCGGGATTTCAAGTCCTTGATCTTCCGGGTCGTCACCTTGTACTCCATCGAGAGCTCGTTCTCAAAACCCTCCCTGTCGGTCGCGGCTTCGGCGTTGATCGCCTTGATTTCCGCGGAAAACTCGGTTTCCGTCCGCTGTTGTGCGGACATCGCCGCGGCCGCAAAACAGAGAATGAAAACCATTTGC
>CAZGUL010000304.1:0-4271 GCA_964529055.1 uncultured Spirochaetaceae bacterium | reverse complement strand
CGTTCCGCCCACCGCGGCGGAAAAAACCGTCGCCCCCGAGGAGTTCACCGTCAGGCCCTGGACCCCCGCGGCTGCCGCGTCCACCGCCGCCGGGAAGACGCCGCCGCCGGCCGTCACCGTCACCGTCGCGCCGAGGGTCACGGCGTCCTGCGGGGCGAAGGAGCCCGCGCCGAGGTCCACCGCCGCGCCGTTCAGGAGGATGCCGCCGGCGCCGGAATTCAAGGTCAGGCTCCCTCCGGCGGCCGAGGAGTCGTAGCTTCCGGCCATCACGATTTGGCCGTCGTTTTCGATCGTCAGCGCATAGGCCGCCGTCATCCCGCCCGTGGCAGCGTAAATCGTTCCGGTGTGGGACGCCGCGTCGCCGACTATGAATGCGGCCGCCGTGACGCCCGTGAAATCGGAATCATAAAAGACGTCCGTGGCCAGCGCCGAATCGACGGATGAAAACTCCACCGTGTGCGTCGCGGTGTTCGGCCTTATCCGGAAGGTTCCCCCGGCGGCGGCGACGGTGTTCGTCCCGGCGAGGGCGAGTCCGTCGGTCCCGAAAATGATGTCGGTGCCGGCGGTGTTCGCCGCGATGTCGACCCCCGCGGCGAGCGAAATGGACGCCGCGGTGACGGCGAGGGCAGTTCCCGGAGCTCCCGCCCCCACGGAGACGTCCGCTCCGAAGACGACGGCGCCGGTCCCGGAGGAGAGCGTGAGATTGAAAGCGCCTGAGACAGCCCCGGCCAGCGAAATATTTCCCGCGCCCGCGCCGGTGTCGACGGCCGCCGCGCCGCTGAGGGAAAGGATGCCGGTTGCGGGCAGGGAAATGTTCGTGTTCGTCGAGGCCAGGTTTCCGGCGAGGGTGAGGCCCGAGGACGCCGTCACCGACAATCCCCCGGTGAAGAGGATCGCGTCCAGCGGATCGTTCCCGAAGGAGATGGTCCCCGTATTGTCCAGGGTCGTCGCCCCGGCGACCGTCGATGTCTGCCCGCCGGCCGCGTTGTTGAAACTGAGCGAAAATGCCTTGTTCGCGCCGACGGTCATCGCCGTCCCAACGGAAAGGGCGTCGGCGAAAACGACCGAGCCGGCGGTCTTCGACAGCGTCACCGTCGGAAAGGAATCCCCGCCGGACGTCACGGTCTGGATTCCGGTGCCGTTGAAGGTGACGACGCCGGTACCGGAAAACCCGACGGCGCCGGCTGAGTTCGTCCACGAACCGGCGACGGCGACGGGATTCGCCAGCGCGTCCAGGGTGCCGCTGGAGATCGCGAGGCCTCCGGCCAGGGTCAGTCCCGCCGACAGCGAGACGGTGTTGCCCGCCCCGGGATTCACCGTCAGGTTTCCGATCGGTATCGCCGCGTTCAGGTTCCTTCCCGCCCCGGTCATCGCGAGGGTGCCGTTCGCCCCGGACGGGCCGTAGAAGCCGTTGATCGAAACGTCTCCCGACGCCGAAATCGTGCCGGCCGCCGTGGTGTCGATGATTCCGGTGGACGAGAGGTCCCCGCAGATCACGGCTCCCGCGCCGGAGCCGTTTCCGGCCGCGGCGAGGGTCCCGGCGTTCGTGACGGTCCGGGAACCCGCGTCGACGACCCCTCCGGAACCGGTGTTCAGGGAACCCGTCCCCCCGACCGAAACGGAGCCCCCGACGACGGCCCGGTTCGTTCCCGCATGGAATACCCCGGCCGTCACGGAGAGGGTTCCGGCGATCGTGATGTCCGCGGCGAGGATGAACGTGTCCGAGGCCGCCGCGCTCGCGGCGGTCAGATTGAAAAATGATGTCAGCCCGGCGAGTCCCGTGAAAACATCGTTCGTCCCGTCCCCGTCTCCGTAAAATTCGAAAACACCGGAATCCGTGTCCGGCGAAGCGATCGAGACGACCTGGGCGGTCAAACCCTGCAGGCGGACGGTGCCGGCGTTGGAAAGGGTGCCCGCGGCGGTGAAATCGTAGCTGCCCAGGTCCAGCCGCGCGCCGGACTCGATGACCAGGTCGTACACGGTCCGGGCGGCGGCGAGAACGGGATAGTTGTTGGAGCCGGACGAGGTGTTCGGGACGCGGACGCTGTCCGCGGCGGAATTCGGTCCGCCCGCCGCGGGAGTCGGGGTCCAGTTCGTCGTCGTGTTCCAGCTCGTGTCCGTCGCCCCGGTCCAGACGTAGGTCGTTCCGCCGGTGATCGTTATCGTCCCGCCGTCGACGACGTTAAAAGGTCCCGCGGCGCCGGAATAGGAAAGCTCCAGGGCGCTGGCAAGGGACGCGCTGTTCGGCGTGGTCAGGGCCAGTGCGTTCGCCCCGATGACGAGGACCTCGCCGTCGGCGAAGGTGGTCGTCACGTCGATCAGCAGGGTCCGCGCGTCGGGATAGCTCACGGTGCCTGAAACCCTTCCGTTCGTCCAGGCCGTTCCGCTGAAGGCGGGCGTCGTCCGCGTGGTGTCGAAAACCGCGTTCAGCGAAGCCGGCAGACGGATGCGGATGTCGTTCGCCGCGGTGATGTTGGACGCCGGCGCGTCGGCGGTTTCGGTGATCGTCATCTGGGGAAGGTTCCGGCTCGTTCCCTGGGCGAACGTGGTGGACGAGGCCGAAAGAAGGGTCGGCAGGAGGTCACCGGCGGCGTAGAAAACCGCGACGGCCGATTCGTCCGTTCCGGCGCCGAAATTCTGTGATCCCCCCGTCCCGTCGGTGTACAGGGTTATCGTCACCGTGGAAGGATTGGCATCCGACACCGTGAACGCCGCGAGACCGGTCCCGTCCGTCGCGACGACCACGTCCGTTCCGACGCCGTTAATCGCCGCCGTGGCGCTTCCCGTCAGCACGACCCGCACGTTCCGGGAATATTCCGCCGGATTGCCCGCGGAGTCGACGATCTGGAGCACGAAGGTCGCGTTCGTGGAAACCTGCGCGGACGCCGAGTCCGGCGAGATCGTCACATGGTCCGCCGGGTTCGGCACGTAGTAGGCGGCGTAGGTGCGGTAGACTTCCGCGGGACTCGATCCCTCGTGCCAGAATTCGGTGGTGTTCTGGGCGAGACCGGCCGCGGTTTCGGTGACCTCGAGCCGCCAGGTCCCGTTCGTCTGGCCCGCGGCGGGGAAAGCGGTCGAGGCGGACACGTCGGTTGCGGAAATGTTCACCGTCGCGGGGAACCCGCTGGCCGAGTCGCCGACCTTCGTATCGGCCTTGTCGTAGAACCGGAGCTCCTCGCTGTTGTCCATGTCGAAGTTATAGGTGACCACGTTTCCCGCGGCGTTGTCCGGTACGAAGGGATAGAGGTCCCATGTGGTGCCGGTTCTCTGGAGCAGGGCGAGGGTCCAGCCGTACGCAAAGGACCGGACCGACGAAATTCCCGACGGCGTTCCGGTGTTCGCATAGGAAACGTCGAGCTGGAAGCCGTTCTTGTCGTTGTTCGGGGCCTCCGCGACGACCTTGAAATAGTATTTGCCGCCGATGTGTTCCCCCTGGCTGGGGGAAACGCCGGCGAAATAGTTCCACCCGCTTTCGGTGGTGTATGATTTCGTGTCCAGCACGGTGCCGGTGGTCGCCTCCCCGATGTTCAGGAAGATGAGCTGACGAGAGGTCGCCGACGAAAGGGCGCCGGCGCCGCCGACGAGGTAATAATTCCAGGTTCCGCCCCCGGTGTTGAGCTGGTCCGGGTTGTCCGCCGCCGGCGTTCCGGTGTTGACGCCGCCGTGGTACACCGCGAAATACAGGGTGGCGGTTTCGGTGTCGGGGACCTCGAAAAACGCCACCATGTACGGGTCCCGGTCGCCGTTTGCTGTGCTGCCCGTGGTCTGAATGTAGTTCGTCGCTTCCGCGGGGATGCGGCTCTGGGCGGAAAGGGGATAAACCGCGGTAAAAAGGAACACAAGGGCGAAAAACACCCCCGGGGCGGACGTCTTCAGAACTTTTTTTATAACCTTTACGGAGATCAACGGGCGCTCCTTATTTCTCCGCTAGTAATATACACCGGATTCGTAGTGTTTCAACGCGGAAACAGAGCTGCTTTGAAATTCTTCCCGGGGCGCGCCCGCCCGGCCTCGCCCGGGTCTTCACGGGAGAGCCTTGTTTCACGGGCATCGTTAACGAAGCGGCACCTGTCTTCCTGAAAAGACAGTCCCCGCCCCAGGGGCGCACATACAAAACGCTGCGCCTCCGGCGTATTCCCAGGCCAAGCCGCGTCCCCGCGGCGCGCGGCTTTCACCGCCTTGGCCGGCGAAGCGGCGTTTTGCATGTGCGCCTTACTTCACCACCATGACCTTGCGGATCTCGTCGATGTCCGGCCCCACGACGCGGATGA